>RFKM01000125.1 GCA_003694465.1 Alphaproteobacteria bacterium | reverse complement strand
TGCACGTCCATGAGGCCTCCTCGAAAATCGATAAGGTGCGCGCAGTCTAGCGCCTCGGGTCGGATTTGTCCAAACCGCCGCGCCCGGCGGCAAGAATGCAAAAAGCCGTGGCACCTGCCGCGATTTTTCCACCATTCCGCCCCCCTGCCGGCACCATCTTCGGCAAGGATGGGTGCATGGACCTCCCCGCCAGAGGGGGGCCTCAGGGCAAATGAAACCGGCCCGAGGCAGCGCGTCTTCGGGCCCCGAGGCAAGGACGCAAACCATGCCGATGCTTGAGAAAACCCAGACACCCTCGCGCCCAGAGACGCGGCGCGAACTGGTCCGCAACCCGGGCCCGCGCCGTCAGGGCCCGGGCCGGCCGCCGCAGGAGCCGCCGATCCTGAGGCCGATCTTCACCGACTGGGCGGCCTTCTGAGCCCCGCCCACGAAAAAGGGCCGCCCCGCGGGACGGCCCTTTCGGCTTTGCCGAGGCGTGCGCCGGATCAGCCGACGATTTCCATGCCGGCGAAGAAATAGGCAATTTCCTCGGCCGCGGTTTCCGGCGCGTCGGAGCCGTGCACCGAGTTCTCGCCCTTCGAAAGCGCGAATTCCTTGCGGATCGTGCCGTCGGCGGCCTCGGCCGGATCGGTCGCGCCCATGACTTCGCGGTATTTGGCGATCGCGTTCTCGCCCTCGAGCACCTGCACGACCACCGGCTCGGAAATCATGAATTCGACCAGCTCGCCGAAGAAGGGGCGCTCGCGGTGGACGCCGTAGAAGGTCTCGGCCTGCTCGCGGGTCATGCGGATGCGCTTCTGGGCGACGATGCGCAGGCCGGCGGCCTCGATCTTGGCGTTGATCGCGCCGGTCAGGTTGCGCTTGGTGGCGTCGGGCTTGATGATCGAGAAGGTGCGTTGAATGGCCATGTGGTCCTCTTTCCTGCGGTGCTGGCGGGCGCGGGCGGCCCGGTGACAATCGCGCGCCTGCTAGCATGGCCGGGCGGCGATGGGAAGGGCCTGCAAGCGGGGTTTCGGCGCGTCTTTCCCCGGCCGGGGCGCAGGCCGGCCGGGCATTGCCTCCCACGGACCGCCTGCGCCTTTGCGGCGCTTTGGCGCAACCGCCGGCGTTGCCTTTTGTGCCGGGCGCGTTAGGGTCTGCGGAACCGAGCAACAGGGGGAGAGAGACATGCGGCGCAAACTGGCGGCAGGCAACTGGAAGATGAACGGCACCGGGGCGAGCCTTTCCGAGGTCGAGGCCCTCATCGCGGCCCATCCCGACCCGAAGGTCGATGTGCTGCTCTGCCCGCCGGCGACCCTGCTCGAGCGGATGTCACGCCTCGCGAATGGCAGCGCCATCGCCACCGGCGGGCAGGATTGCCATGCCGCCGAGAGCGGCGCCCATACCGGCGACATCTCCGCCCCGATGCTGGCCGACGCCGGCGCGAGCCATGTCATCGTCGGCCATTCCGAGCGTCGCGACGACCACGGCGAGACCGACGCGATGGTGCGCGCCAAGGCCGAGGCGGCGCACCGGGCCGGGCTCGTTGCGGTGATCTGCTGCGGCGAGAGCCTCGCCGAGCGCGAGGGCGGTCTCACCCTCGACATCATCGGCGGGCAGCTGGCCGGATCGCTCCCCGACGGGGCGACCGGGGCCAATACCGTCGTCGCCTACGAGCCGATCTGGGCCATCGGCACCGGCAAGATCCCCACCACTGGGCAGATCGGCGAGGTGCACGACTTCATCCGTGCCGAACTGGTCAAGCGCTTCGGCGCCGAGGGCGAAGCGATCCGGGTGCTCTATGGCGGCTCGGTCAAGCCCTCGAACGCGGCCGAGATCTTTGCCGTGGCCAATGTCGACGGGGCGCTGGTCGGCGGCGCCTCGCTCAAGGCCGCCGATTTCTCGCCGATCATCGCGGCGCTGGAAGAGGCCTGAGCCTGCCGGGCGCGCGGGGCGGCCGCACACGATCCATCGCATTTGCGTGAGGGCGCAGGAAGGCTCCTGCCGCCCGGGCCCTCCGGCTGTTATATGAAAGGCCGGAGGCCACGCCATGACCGCGGAAAATACGCACTGGATCGACCGCCTGCTCGACCGTGTCGGCCACCTTCTGGCCGGCCGTCTGCGCGCGCGCAGTTCCGGCTATCACCCCTATACGCCGTCCGATTTCACCACCCTCTGCCAGGTTCTGCGGCCCGGCGACGTTCTGCTCATCGAGGGCAACGAACGCATCTCCAACGCGATCAAGTATCTCACCCAGTCGACGTGGTCCCATGCCGCGCTCTACGTGGGCAACGCCCTGCCCGCCCCGGCAGACGGCAGCGAACGGCCGCGGCTGATCGAGGTGAACCTCGGCGAGGGCTGCGTGGCGACCCCGCTCTCGCGCTACGAAAGCTTCAACACCCGGATCTGTCGGGCGGTCGGGCTGACCGAAGAGGAGCGCGCCGCCGTCGTCGATTTCATGGTCTCGAAACTCGGCCTGCGCTACGACCTGCGCAACATCATCGACCTTCTGCGCTACTTCCTGCCCACCCCGCCGGTTCCGGTGCGCTGGCGCCGGCGGATGCTCTCGCTCGGCTCGGGCGACCCGACCCGCGCCATCTGTTCCTCGCTCATCGCCCAGGCCTTCCAGTCGGTGCGCTACCCGATCCTGCCGGAGGTCCGATGCAGCGGGCCGGCGGGCGAGTATGGCCGCCGCGAGATTCTCACCATCCGCCACCACTCGCTCTTCACCCCGCGCGATTTCGACCTCTCGCCCTATTTCGAGGTCGTCAAGCCGACGCTTGTGCTCGGGTTTGACCCGCACCGTCTGCACTGGGCCGAAGACGAGCCCGGGGCCAGCGAGGCGGGGCAAGAGGCCACCCCCGCCCCGGCCCGCGCCTGACCGCGCCGGGCGCCGGAAAGCCCCTTGTCGCCCCGAGCCGCCGCCCCTAGGCTCGGCCGAAAACCCGAGCGAGAGCCCCCATGAACCACGACGATCTGGCCTATTGGTCGAAACGCGCCGCCGACTGGGCGCGCGCCTATCACGCCAGCCTGCGCGAGCGCCCGGTGCGCCCCGACATCGACCCCGGCGCCTTTCGCGCCCGCATCGAGGCGCCGGTGCCCGAAGAGCCCGAACCGATCGAACGGATCTTCGACGATTTCACCCGCCTCGTGCCCGACGCCATGACGCACTGGCAGCATCCGCGCTTCTTCGCCTATTTCCCGGCCAATGCCGCTCCCGCCTCGATGCTGGCCGAGCAGCTGGCCAATGCCATGGCGGCGCAGGCGATGCTCTGGCAGACGGCGCCGGCGGCGAACGAGATGGAGGCGCTGGTCATCGACTGGCTGCGCGCGGGGCTGGGTCTGCCAGAGGGGTTCACCGGCACGATCCATGACAGCGCCACCACGGCGACCTTTTCGGCCGTCCTGACGATGCGCGAAAAAGCCCTTGGTTTCGAAGGTGTTGCAAAGGGTCTTTCATCCATGCCCCGGCTGCGCCTCTACGCCTCGGCCGAGGCCCATTCCTCGGTCGACAAGGCCGCGCGCCTGTCCGGCATCGGGCAGGAGAACCTCGTGCGGGTGCCGACCCGCCCCGGCGATCCGCTCCATTCGATGGATCCGGAGGCGCTCGATTCGGCAATCCGCGCCGACCTTGCCGCGGGCCTGCGCCCGGCGGGGGTGATTCTGGCTACCGGCGGGACGTCGATCGGCGCCTGCGACGACATTGCCGCCTGCATCCCGGTGGCAAAGGCCCATGGCCTGCCCACCCATGTCGATGCCGCCTGGGCCGGGTCTGCGATGATCGCCCCCGAGTTCCGCCGCCTCTGGGAAGGTGTCGAGGCGGCCGACAGCATCGTCTTCAACCCGCACAAGTGGCTCGGGGCGCAGTTCGACGCCTCGGTGCAGTTCCTGCGCGACCCGGCCCCGCAGATCGCCACCATGGGCCTGCGCCCGGATTACCTGAAAACCCCCGGCGCCGAGACGGTGGTGAACTACAACGAATGGACCCTGCCGCTGGGCCGGCGCTTCCGGGCGCTGAAGATCTGGTTCCTGCTGCGCGCCGAGGGCCTGTCGGGCCTGCGCCAGCGCATTCGAAACCACGTCGCCTGGGCCGAGGAAGCGGCGGCGGCGATCGCCCGGCTCGACGGGTTCGAGGTGGTCACGGGGCCGATTCTCTCGCTCTTCACCTTCCGCTTTCGCGATGACGCGACCACCGAGCGCCTGCTCGAGGCGGTCAACCGCGACGGGCGCATCTACCTGACCCAGACCCGCCATGACGGCCGCTACGTGATCCGGGTGCAGGTCGGGCAGTTCGATTGCACGCGGGAGGACGTGATGATGATTCCGACGGTTCTTCAGGAGCTTGCGGGCCGTATTTGATCTTTTGCGTGAATCTACTTGCAGACCCTTCTCGCCGTTCGGCTGTCGGCAGGTACCCGCCGAAGCGCGGCCGGGGAACGCGGCGTCAACCAGATTTTCACCACCCCCGGCCCTAACATCGGCCAACAGGAGACGACATGCGCCGATTCGGACTCGAACATAGCCTTGCCGAACATATCGCCGACGGGGTGATGCATGCCCTCGGCGTGGTCTTTGCCATTGCCGGCGCGACGGCGCTTCTGGTCTGGGCGGCGCTCTCCGTTCCGGCCGAGCGGCTCTGGCCGCTCGTTCCCTATGCCGCCGGCCTCATCGCCACCTTTGCCCTGTCGGCCGCCTACAACATGACCTTGCATCGCCGCCTGCGGGCCGTGCTCCGGCGCTTCGATCATGCCGCGATCTACCTGATGATCGCCGGCACCTATACGCCGCTGGCGCTGATCGGAATTGGCGGCGGGCGCGGCGTGGCCCTCGCGCTCGCCGCCTGGGCGCTGGCCGCCGTCGGCATCGTTCTGAAGCTTGCCTTCTTCCAGCGCTGGCCGCGCCTCGGCTTCGGGCTCTACCTCGCCCAGGGCTGGCTCGGGCTGCTCGCCCTCTGGCCGATGATCGAGCGCCTGCCCCCGGCGGCGCTGGCGCTGATCTTCGGCGGCGGCGTGATCTTCACGGTCGGGACAATCTTCTACGCCCGGGGCTGGCGCTTCTCGACGGCGATCTGGCACGGCCATGTGCTTGCCGCCGCGGCGCTGCACTACGTCGCCGTCATCGTCATCGCCGGCACTGTCTGAGTCCTCTGCCCGGCGGGCGATGGGGTAAGGGAACTGGCGGGGAAGGCGAATCAACCGGTCGCCACACAGAGCCGGGCGTGCGCCGACCGTGACGATGCGTAGCTCATGCCCGCGCCAATCAGTCGAGCCGCAGCGCGCCGAGAATGGCCCCCGGCCCCGGCTCCTGCACGATCACCGCATGGCGCAGCTCCGGCGCGCCGTCCAGATCGAGGCGCGCGGCGAAGGGCGCCCGGCCGTCCCAGACGCCAAGGCGGCTCCAGCCGGTGACGATATTGGCATAGACGATGGTCTTTCCGGCATTCTCGCCGTGGCGGATCTCCACCGTCGCCGAGGGCCGGTAGCTGACCAGATCGACGTGGATCTGCCCCGGCAGGCGCGCGCCCTGGTGCGGGGCGAGGCGCAGGTCGAGGGCGCCGCCCTCCCCGGTCTCGGCCACGATCTCGACCCGGGCCGGCGCCTTGGCCTGGGCATGGACGAGGTCGGCCAGGCGCATCGGCTCGTAGCCGACGATCTGCTCGGTCCCGCCGACCACCAGCTGCGGCGTGTAGATCGAACCGGAATGGGCCATGCGGGCATAGGCCTTCTGCCGCGCGGTGTGTTCGGGGCGGGCGAAGCGGTCGGGCCAGCCGATGTAATCCCAGTAATCGACATGCTCGGCCAGCGGCAGAACGTCTTCGCGCTCGGCCAGTTCGGCGATCAGCGCATCGACCGGCGGGCAGGAGGAACACCCCTGCGAGGTGAACAGCTCGACCACCACCGGCTGCGGCGCCGGGTCTTCGGCGATCGCCGGCAGGGACGGCAGGGCGCAGGCGGCGGCGAGCGCGATTCGGGCAAGCAATCTGGAGAGCATGGGGCCTCGTTCCATCAACGGCGTCTTTCTTCTACCTCGCCCTGCCTTCACTGACCAATCAAGGTTTTGCGATATTCCCGCCCGGCGCCGGGCTCACCCCCCGTGGCGGATTGCCAAACGGTGTGCAACGGTATACAAAGCCCGCGAATACCGCCGCAAGGCGGCCGAGACAGATTCCCTATGAGGAGGTTCCCGATGCCGATCGTTGTTGGACACGATACCGCGAAGACGCGCAAGACCCTGAATGCGGGCGGCGCCAGCGTCGCCTATTACTCGATCGCCGCCGCCGAAGCCGCGGGGCTGGGCAATTTCTCGCGCCTGCCGGCGGCGCTGAAGGTGGTGCTGGAAAACCTGCTGCGCTTCGAGGACGGCGGACGGACGGTTTCGGTCGATGACATCCGGGCCTTTTCGGAATGGGCCGACAAGGGCGGGCGCAATCCGCGCGAGATCGCCTATCGCCCGGCGCGGGTGCTCATGCAGGATTTCACCGGCGTTCCGGCGGTGGTCGACCTTGCGGCGATGCGCGACGGCATCAAGGCGCTCGGGGGGGATGCGAAGAAGATCAACCCGCTGGTGCCGGTCGACCTCGTCATCGACCACTCGGTGATGATCGACGAATTCGGCAACCCGCTGGCCTTCCAGCACAATGTCGAGCGTGAATACGAGCGCAACATGGAGCGCTACCAGTTCCTCAAATGGGGGCAGTCGGCCTTCGAGAACTTCCGCGTGGTGCCGCCGGGCACCGGCATCTGCCACCAGGTGAACGTCGAATATCTCGCCCAGACCGTCTGGTCCGACACCGACCAGAACGGCGAGACGGTGGCCTATCCCGACACGCTGGTCGGCACGGACAGCCACACGAC
>RFKM01000019.1 GCA_003694465.1 Alphaproteobacteria bacterium | reverse complement strand
GATCAAGTTCTGATCGCTCCAACGGGGCGGGGCAGTGGCCGCCGGCGGCAGGCGCGGCGGTTTCCTGCCTCAGCCCACCAGCATCCGCAGCGCCTGCGTGACGTCGGTGCGTACGGCCACCCGCAGCCCCGGCTCGTCGCCGGCCGCAAGGCAGGAGAGGATGAGCCGGTGGTGGCGCTGCAGGTCGGAGCGCGCCCGCGACATGTAGAGCATGCGCATCGTCGGGCCGAGTTGCAGCCAGACGGTTTCGGTCAGCGCCAGCATCGAGGGGGCCTGGGCGCGCAGGTAGAGCGTGCGGTGAAACTCGAGATTGGTGCGGATGTAGCCCGGCACGTCGTTCTTCACCACCTGCTCGCTGACGCGGCTGTTGATCGCCCGCAGCCGGTCGATCAGCGCATTGTGGGCGCGGGGCAGGGCGCGGGCGGCAAGTTCCGGCTCGAGCAGCGCGCGCAGGGCCGCCAGTTCCTCGACCCGCTCGGCACTCAGGCTCGGCGTGGTGATGCGGCCCGAGGCCGAAAGCGAGAGCGCCCCCTCGGTGGCCAGCCGGCGCACCGCCTCGCGGGCCGGTGTCATCGAAACGCCGAATTCGCGGGCGATGCCGCGCAGGGTAAAGGCAACCCCCGCCTCGAGCTCGCCATAGAGAATCCGCGAGCGCAGCGTCCGATAGACGCGCTCATGGGCCGAGACACGGGAATCGCCACTGGCAGGGGCAGGCGGTGCGGCGGGTGGAACAAGCATGGGGCAATTGTGATCACAAATTGCCGGCGGGTCAATCGCGAAGCCGCACCGCGTGCAGCGCGGCGCCGTGGGTCCGCAGCCACGCGCGGTGGGCCTCGTGTCCGGGCATGAGGCGCGCCACGGTGGACCAGAACGCCGGGGAATGGTCCATGTGGACGAGATGCGCCATCTCGTGGGCGACGACATAGTCGAGCACCGGCGGCGGCGCCATGATCAGCCGCCACGAGAGCATCAGCCGGCCCTCGGCGGTGCATGAGCCCCAGCGCGAGCGGGTGTCGCGCAGGCTGATGGCGCTGGGCATGCGCCCGAGGCGCTCCCCGTAGCGCGCCACCGCCTCGGCCACGGCCTCGCGGGCCTCAAGGCGGAAGAAGGCGGCGAGCCGCGCCGGGGTGCGCTCGGGGTCGCGGGCCGGCACGGCGAGCACCCCGCCTTCGAGCCGCACCGAACGGCCCGGACCCGCGACGATGGGAAGGCGCGCGCCGCGAAAGGGAACCGTGCCGCCGGGCATCGGGCGTTCGTCCTCCGGCCGCGCGGCGAGCGCCCGGCGGATCCAGTCGGCCTTTTCCTCGGCAAAGGCGCGGGCCTGACGGGGCGAGGCGCCGGGCGGCAAGGTCAGGGTGACGCGCCCGTCAAGCCGCGAGACCCGCAGCGAAAGCCGCCGGGCCCGCCCCGAGCGCCGGATCACCACCTCGAGCGGCGGCGTGCCAACGGTGATGATCTGCTCGGCCAACTCCGCCCCCTCCCGTGGCCCCCGGCCAAACCCGGCGCAATCTTCCGCCGGCCGGCAAAAGCCTTTGACAGCCCCGCCCGACTATGGCAAGTGCCCCGAAATCTCGCAAACATTGTGATGACGGAAAGGGGTATTCGATGCCCAAGGAAGAATGGGGCACCAAGCGGCTCTGCCCGGACACCGGAAAGCGGTTCTACGACCTTGGCCGTGACCCGGTGGTGAGCCCGTATACCGGCAAGATCGTCGATATCGAGACCGGCAAGTCGTCGCGCATGATGGTGGCCGACAAGGCCGACGAGGCGGCCAAGGACGCCAAGCCCGAGGCGGACGATCTGCTCGAAGATGACGTTCTCATCGAGGACGATGATGTCGATCTCGACGATGACGTGCTCGAGGACGACGATGACGACGACGTGCCCCTCGACGAGATCGCCGACGTTGCCGCGCCCGACGAGGACTGAGCCTCACGGGTGCCGGGCCTGACGGGCCGGGGCGGCAGATCACGCAAGACAGGGCCGGGCCGTTGGGCGCCGGCCCGTTTGCATTTGGGCGGGTGCGTCAGGAACGGCGGGCGCCCGGCCCCCTGTGGCGCCACCACTGACGGGCACCCATCAGCATCATCCGGGAGATCTTGCGCCAGCCGAGTTCGTTGCGCATCAGGGCGGCCAGCGCCTCGGGCTCGACCAGCCGCATCCGGCGCACCGAATTGTTCCAGTCCTTCGG
Source organism: Alphaproteobacteria bacterium (assembly GCA_003694465.1). GTDB lineage: Bacteria > Pseudomonadota > Alphaproteobacteria > Rhodobacterales > Rhodobacteraceae > RFKM01. Next base: position 575 of record RFKM01000019.1, on the reverse strand, counting down.
CGTGTATTTCGCCGCCCGGCTGTTGATCAGGAACCCCCACTTGTAATCGCGCTTCATGCGCCGCAGCACGGCGCGCTCGTAGCGGCGCAGGGGGCGGCGGCTGCCGGTCTGGAGGGTCTTGCCGAGCTCTTCGCCCAGCAGGCGCCCGTATTCGATGCAATGGCGGATGCCCTCGCCGACGGTCGGGGTGGCGAAATTTGCCGAATCGCCCACGCGAATGACGTTGCCAAACACCAGCCGGTCTTCGAACGGGGCCGAAGGCAGGATGCCGCTGTGAACCTCCGGCGTGCCTTCGAGGTGCAGCCCGAGGCGCTTGAGCAGTTTCGGCCGGTTCACCACGTCGTCGAGCAGCTTGCGGGGCGAGGCGTCGGTGTCGGGCTGGATCACGCCGACCCCGACGCGCAGCTTGCCGTCGGCGGTGGGAAAGGCCCAGCCGTATCCGGCCGGCACCCTTCGTCCGACGAAGATGATCCCCCGGTCGGGCGGGTTGTCGCCGATCGGGTAGACATACTCGGTGCCGACCCCGAGGCGCTCGGGCTTGCGGGCCAGTCCGAGGCTGGTGAGCACCGCCAGAT
>RFKM01000124.1 GCA_003694465.1 Alphaproteobacteria bacterium | reverse complement strand
GGAACGCTGCGGGCGACCAACGCGGATTTGGCGGAACGGCTGCGTGTGTTCCCGCTGGGCGGGCGCGGGGCGACGCCGGAGGACGCCGAGGGGCCGGAACTGGCCTTCCCGCCCGATGGCGCGATCGTCGATGGCGAGGGGTTGCCGCTTGTCGTCCGGATCGCCGGCGGCACGCCGCCGTTCACGGTTCTGGCCAACGGCCGCCCGGCGCTGGTGGCCAGCCCGCGGCGCGAGGCGCCGCTGGCGCTGGCACCGGGGTTCGTCACCCTTTCGGTGATCGACGGTGACGGCCGGTCCGCCCGGGCGCATATCGAACTGAGATAGGGGCGGGCCGGACGGGCGCGCAAAGCCGGCCGCAGAGGCACGAAAAAGCCCCGGACGCGCGGTCCGGGGCGGTGTCATCGGCCGGCGCCGAAGCGCCCGCCTGAGGCGACGGGCTCACGCGTCGTCTTCGTCTTCTTCGGTGTTCGGCAGGTTGAACAGGCTCTCGGCGTCGACGGGCTCGTCCTTCTTTTCGCTGCCGCCGGTGAGGGTGAAGCTCTCCAGCCCCTCGATGGCGGTGGGAATCTTCGGCTCGGCCGGCATCCCGAGGCTCTGTTCGGTCGACACCAGCTTGCGCCGCTCGTCGTCGCTCATCACCGTGCCCTCGGCGGCCTTCTTCTTGGCGGCCTTCTGGACGGCGGCATCAAGCTCGGACTGCTTGCACAGGCCGAGGGCGACCGGGTCGATCGGCTCCATGTTCTGGATGTTCCAGTGGGTGCGCTCGCGGATCGACTGGATGGTCGGCTTGGTGGTGCCGACCAGCTTGGAGATCTGCGCGTCCGACAGCTCGGGGTGGAATTTCACCAGCCACAGAATCGCGTTCGGGCGGTCCTGCCGCTTGGAAAGCGGCGTGTAGCGCGGGCCGCGGCGCTTTTCCTCGCCGACGGCGGCGGGGTTGAACTTCAGCTTGAGCTTGTGATTCGGATCCTTTTCGGCGGCCTCGATCTCTTCCTGCGTGAGCTGGTTGTTGGCGATCGGATCGAACCCCTTGACGCCCTGCGCCACTTCGCCATCGGCAATGCCCTGCACCTCGAGTTCGTGCAGCCCGCAGAAATCGGCAATCTGCTTGAAGCTGATTGTCGTGTTGTCCACCAGCCAGACGGCGGTGGCCTTGGCCATGATCGGTTTGTCCATGTCGGCACTCCTGTCGATACGCCGGTCCCGTTCCCCGAAGTGGGGCGCCCGCAGGGGGCTGGGTTACCGTTGTCGGGAAACTTGGGGGCTATATAGTGCCCGTGCCGCGATGAGGAAAGAGAAAATGCGCCCCCTGCTTGCCGTCTTGCTGATACTTGCTCATGTGCCCGGCCTTCGGGCCGAGAGCGAGCGGGCCGGAGACTTCGACTATTACGTTCTCGCGCTGTCGTGGTCGCCGAACTGGTGCGCGCTCGAGGGCGACGCGCGCGCGGCCGCGCAATGCGCACCGGACCGCCATGCCGGCTGGGTTCTGCACGGCTTCTGGCCGCAATACGAGCGCGGCTGGCCATCCTATTGCCACAGCTCCGCAGCCCCGCCCTCGCGGGCGATGACCGCGGCGCAGGCCGACCTCTTCGGCGCCGGCGGCGCGGCCTGGTATCAGTGGAAAAAGCACGGCAGCTGCGCCGGCCTTGCGCCGGCCGATTATTTCGCCCTCGCCCGCAGGGCCTTCGTGCAGGTGAAAAAACCGCCGGTTCTGGAGCGGCTCGAACGGCCCGTGCGCTTGCCGGCCTCGGTCATCGAAGAGGCTTTCCTTAAGGAAAACCCCGGCCTCACGGCGGATGAAATCACCGTCACCTGCCGCGACGGCTTTATCCAGGAAGTCCGGCTCTGCCTCACCCGCGATCTCGCCCCGCGCCCCTGCGCCCCCGACACGGCGCGCGACTGCCGCCTCGAGGGGGCGCTGTTCGAGCCGGTGCGCTGAGGTGTTCAGGCGGTCAGAAGACCGCCGATCATCATGCCGAGCCCGACGTGCCCCACCGCCCAGACCAGAGAGCGCAGGGGAGCGATGCCGCTGCCATAGGCCGGCACATAGGCGATGCGGGCCAGAACGAAGACCATGGCGCCGATCCGGACCCAGCCGCCGGTGGTGCCGTGGATCTCGGCGAGCAGGGCGAGGGCGAGGAAGACCGGCAGCGCCTCGAACATGTTGCGCAGCGCCCGCGCCATGCGCGCCGACATCACCGTGTGCGGCGGCTCCCGGTCGCGATTGCCGCGCAGAAAGGCGATCTGTTCCGGGCGCCTTGAAAGGGCGCGCGCCGCCGAGGGCAGGAGCGTCTGCACGAAGAACACCGCGAGCGCGGCGAGGATCCAGCCGGTCACGAGGCGCGCCTCAGGTGGTTGCGGTTTCGGGGATCAGAACCGTCGAACCCGTGGTCCGGCGTGCTTCGAGCAGGCGGTGTGCCTCGGCCACCGCATCGAGCGGGAAGCGCTGGTCGGCGCAGGCCTTCACCTGCCCGGACATCACCTTCTCGAACAGGTGCGCGGCCATCTCCCGGTAGGCTTCCGGCCGGCCGATATGGGTGAAGAGGGTCGGCCGGGTGATCTTGAGGCTGCCGCGTTTCGACAGTTCCAGCAGATCGACCGGCGGAACCGGGCCGGAGGCGTTGCCGAAGGAAATCATCATCCCCAGCGGCTTGAGGCAGTCGAGCGAGCCCTCGAACGTGTCCTTGCCGACGCCATCCATCACGACGTCGACGCCCTCGCCGCCGGTGATCTCGCGCACTCGCTCGACGAAGTTCTCGGTCTTGTAATTGATGCAATGGGCCGCGCCATTGGCCAGCGCCTCGTGGCACTTCTCGTCGCTGCCGGCGGTGCCGATGAGGGTGATGCCCTCCGACTTCGCCCATTCGCAGGCGATCAGCCCGACGCCCCCGGCCGCGGCCTGGAAGAGCACCGTGTCGCCGGCCTTGAGCGGGGTGGTGCGGTGGAAGAGGTATTCGACGGTGAGACCCTTGAGCATGATCGCCGCCGCGCAGGTGAACGAGATCTCGTCGGGCAGCTTGACGACCTGCGACGCCGGCATCACCCGGGCCTCGCTGTAGGCGCCGGGCGGGGCGGCGACATAGGCGGCCCGGTCGCCGGGCTGAAGGTGCGTGACGCCCTCGCCGACAGCTTCGACGAAGCCCGCCGCCTCCATGCCCAGCGCGTGAGGCAGTTCGATCGGATAAAGGCCGGTGCGGAAATAGACGTCGATGAAGTTCAGGCCGATGCGCTCGTGCCGGATGCGAATTTCGCCCGGCCCGGGCTCACCCACCGGGCGGTCGACGATCTGCAGAACGTCCGGGCCGCCGAATTCCTCGATGATGACGGTTCTGGCCATGCGATTTTCCTCCCTTGCCGGGGTTCAGTCCGAAATCTTCAAGACGATCTTGCCGATGTGCTCGGGGCTTTCGATGCGTTCATGCGCCGCCTGCGCCTGTTCGAGCGGAAAGGTGCTGTCGATCACCGGGGCGATGCGGCCAGCGGCCAGAAGCGGCCAGACCTTTTCGCGCAACTCGGCGGCAATGCGCGCCTTGGCCGCCACCGACTGCGGGCGCAGCGTCGAACCTGTGACGGTCAGCCGGCGGGCCATGATCTGGGCGAAGTTGATCTCGGCCTTCGGGCCCGACAGAAAGGCGATGTGCACGAGGCGCCCGTCATCGGCCAGCGCCCGGATGTTGCGCCCGATGTAGCTGCCGCCGACCATGTCGAGGATGAGGTCGGCCCCGCCCGCCGCGCGCAGAACCTCGACGAAATCTTCCTCGCGGTAATTGATCGCCACCTCGGCGCCGAGGTCGCGGCAGACCCGGAGCTTCTTGCTGCTGCCGGCGGTGGCAAAGACCCGGGCGCCGAATACATGGGCGAGCTGGATCGCCGTGGTGCCGATGCCCGAGGTGCCGCCGTGCACGAGAAACCGCTCGCCGGCCTTGAGACCGCCACGCATGAAGACGTTCGACCAGACGGTGAAGAAGGTTTCCGGAAGGCAGGCGGCGTCTCGCAGGTCCATCCCGTCGGGAACGGGCAGGGCGTGGGCGGCCGGCGTGGCGACATATTCGGCATAGCCGCCGCCGGGCAGAAGCGCCGTGACCGCATCGCCGATCTTCCAGCCTGAAACCCCCGCGCCAATGGCGGCCACGTGGCCCGCGCCCTCGAGGCCGGGCAGGTCGGAGGCATCTTTCGGCGGGGCGTAGCTGCCGGCGCGCTGCAACGCGTCGGGACGGTTCACCCCGGCCCAGGCGAGGCGGATGACGATCTCGCCGGCCCGCGCCTCGGGCACCGGACGCTCGACGGGGCGCAGCACCTCCGGCCCGCCCGGGCGCGTGATCTCGACGGCGCGCATGGTCGCGAGCAGGGTCATCGCGGCGCTCCGTGGCGGGGGGCGGAGGCCGGGGCGCGCACCCGGCCGAAAAGCTTGCCCGGCGCGCTGAGCAGGGGGCCCACCAGCGGGTTTTCGCGGGCCCGCGCCTTGGCCTTCTCGAACTGCATGACGTTGGCGATGCGCCGGTCGAGGAAGGCCCATGTTTCGCGGTCGCCCTCCGAGTCGTCGCCGATCCAGAACAGGGCGGTGGAGGAATAGACG
>RFKM01000123.1 GCA_003694465.1 Alphaproteobacteria bacterium | reverse complement strand
GCTCGGCCCCGAAAAGCCGGCGGGCGAGGCGTTCCGTCCCGCCCCTGTCGAGCAGATACTGCGCCGAGGCCGTCCGAACGAGGGCGAAGAGCGCATCGTCACGCTTCAGTAGCGCCGCGAGATAGGCCGCTTCGACACGATCAATCCCCGTCCAGGGCCCGCGTCCGATGCGCGAGACCAGCCGCGAGAGGTCGAGCAACCGGGCCTTGGGGGGCTGTTCTGGAGCGGCGGCGGGCATCGCCGCCGTTCATTCCGCCACGTGGCGGCGGGCGGCGAGCTGTTCGAGATAGGCGGAAAACTCGTCGCGCAGATCTTCTCGTGCAAGGCCGAAGGCCACGGTGGCCTGAAGGAACCCGGCCTTCGAGCCGCAATCGAAGCGGCGCCCCTCGAAGCGGTAGCCATGCACCGGGCGCCCGTGGCTGATTTCGGCGGCGATGGCATCGGTCAGTTGAATTTCGCCGCCCGCGCCCTTGCGCACGTTCGGCATGTTGCGCAGCACCTGCGGTGGCAGGATGTAGCGTCCGATCACCGCGAGGTTCGAGGGGGCGTCTTCGGGTTTCGGTTTCTCGACCATCCCCTTCGCCTTCAGCAGGCGCCCGTTTTCCTCGGCGATGTCGAGCACGCCGTAAGACGACGTCTTTTCGCGCGCAACTTCCATCGCCGCGACCATCGCTCCGCCGGTCTCGGCATAGGCCTCGACCATCTGTTTCAGAACCGGGGTTTCGGCCTCGATCACGTCATCGGGCAGGATCACCGCGAATGGCTCGTTGGCGATCAGCCGGCGTGCGCACCAGACCGCATGGCCAAGCCCCAGCGCCTTGTGCTGGCGGATATAGGCAATGGCGCCCGACTCCATGTTGGTCGTCTTGAGAATGTCGAGAAGGGCCGTCTTGCCGGCCTTTTCGAGCGCCGATTCCAGAACCGGGTTGATGTCGAAATAATCCTCGAGCGCGCCCTTGCCGCGGGAGGTGACGAAGATGAACTCCTTGATCCCGGCGGCGCGGGCCTCGTCGATGGCATACTGGATGAGCGGCCGGTCGACGAGGGTCATGATTTCCTTGGGAATCGATTTCGTCGCCGGAAGAAATCGTGTCCCCAGTCCGGCGACGGGAAAGATGGCCTTCGTGACCTTGCGTCTCATGAATATCGTTACCTCAAGTCAAATCGTGCTGGGGCGCGCCACCCCGTTTGCCGGCAAGCTATCCTGTTCGCCGCGCCGCGTCATTATTCAAACCGGGCGGATGCGTCGCATTGGCGCACCCCTGCCACACGTTTCCATTCCCGCGCAACCCGGGAGGCGAATGACCACGGGCGAAATGCAGGATCGGCCCGGTCGGAGCGGCCGAAGAGCCCGCCGGTCTGTTCCCACCAGCCTTGCGCGGTGAAGCGCACCCGATGCGCGCGCGCGGTAGGGCTGAAGCGGAAGACGGTGACGATATCGCCTTGCGCGACGGCCTTCTCTGCGGCGCGGCGCAGACGGGCGCCGGCCCAGAGGCGTCCGGCGACCTTGCGGCTGACGCCGGAAAAGGCCGGGCGCGGGAACGGCAGGAAAGGCCGGTCTGGCGCGGGCAGGGGCGGGAGCTCTCGGGAAAGCGCGCGCGCGAGGCCGGCCTCGAAACCGCGCTCGAAGGTCTCGAGCAGGGCGGCCACGTCGCGCGGTTCGAGCGCGCCGTTCACCATGTGGCGAAGCAGCGCCCGGCGCTGGGCCTCGCGGTGATCGGCCCGGGCGGCAGCAAGTGCGTGTTCTGGCGCATGTTTTCGGAGGAACAGCGCCAGAGAAGCGCCGATGTCCTCGAGGCTGCGCGGTGCCCGGTCTGCCGCGCGCCGGTCCGAGGCGGCATATCCATGATGAACCTGGGCCATCGGCACGATGCGCAGGCCGGCACCCTCGCGGGCCAGCCGCACGCACAGGTCCGTCTCGTCGAGATAGAAGCGAAAGCCCGGGTCGAACCCGCCCATGCGCGCAAGGGTGCTGCGGCGAAACGCGCAGTTGGTGCCCTCGAGCACCGGAACATGGCCCTCGGGCGCCTCAGGGGTGAAGGGCGCATCGGAGGCATGCGGCACGGGCACCTTGAAGCCGGTGCGATCAACGGCGCGCGCGCGCCATTGGAACGAGATGCCGTTGCGCCCGATCACATACCCGCCGGCCGCCTCGACGGCGCGATCGCAAAAGGGGGCGGTCAGACGGGCGAGCCATGTCGGCTCGGGCACGGCATCGTCGTCGATGAACGCGACGATCTCGCCCGCGCTGGCCGAAACGCCGGCATTACGCGCCGCCGAAATGTTCGCCGCGTCGAAGGCGACGAGCTTCACCCGGTTGGCCCAGCCCATCGCGCGCACCGCCGCGACACCCGCCGGGTCGGCGACGACGACGATCTCGAAACGGTCATGGCAGCTTTGGCCGATACCGGTCAGGCAGCGGCGCAGCAGTTCGGGCCGGCCCCGGCTGACCACCACGACCGATGCCCGAGCCGTGCTCACGACAGGCCCATCTCGGCCAGCAACGCCTCGACGCGGGGCACGTCCTCGGGGTTGTTGACCTCCCAGAACTGCCGGCCTCGGGCCTCGACCTCGACACAGAGCACCGGCTGTTCCCGTTCGAGAAAGCGAAGCTGTTCGAGCCCTTCGGCCCGTTCCAGCGGACCGACTTCCCAGCGCGGATATGCGGCGAGCGCCGAGGGCCGGTAGGCATAGACGCCGACGTGATGAAACACCGGGGTTTGCGCTTCCGGCGGGTAGGTCTTCTCGACATGCGGAATCACTTCCTTCGAGAAGTAGAGCGCCTGTTTGTCGATACCGAAAACCGCCGTTGTGCCTCCGACCCGACCGGCCCGCCGGTCTTCCTGAAAGCCGGCGAGAGCCCGCCCGGAACAGCGCAGGACGGGCGTTGCCACCTCGGCGGTCGGGTGCGCCTTCAGCGCCGCGACGAGCTCTTCGACAAACCACGGCGGCGTGAGCGGCGCATCGCCCTGCAGGTTGACGACGATGTCGAAGCGCTGGCCCAGGGCATCATGGGCCTCGGCGCAACGTTCGGTGCCGTTGGCGCAGGCGGGCGATGTCATCACCACCTCGGCGCCAAAGCCTTCGGCCGTCTCGCGTATCCGCCCGTCGTCCGTCGCGATCACCACCCGGT
>RFKM01000122.1 GCA_003694465.1 Alphaproteobacteria bacterium | reverse complement strand
CCTCGGCCCCGGGCCATTCGGCCAGCAGGGTGATGGCGAGAATCCCCGACCCGGTGCCTAGGTCGAGCAGCCGGCGCGGCGCTTCCCGGCGCAGGGCCTCGGCGACGATCACCTCTGTTTCCGGCCTTGGATCAAGGACTTGGGGGGTGATCTTGAAGTCCCGCCCCCAGAACATCCGGCGCCCGATGATGCGGCTGACCGGCTCATGTTCGAGCCGGCGATGCAGCAGCGCCTCATAGGCGGCCATTTCCGCCGCGCTCACCTCGCGGTCATGTTCGACGATCATCCGGTCGGTGGTCATGCCGAGGGCATGGGCGAGGAGCGCCCGGGCATCGCGCCCCGCCCCCTCGATCCCGCCGAAGCCCAGAAGCCCGGTGCCCTTGCCGAGGGCCTGCGTCAGTCTCATGCGTCCATCTCCGCCAGTTGCGCGGCCTGATCGGCCTCGGTCAGCGCGTCGATCACCTCGTCGAGATCGCCGGCCATGATTTCTCCCAGCCGGTAAAGCGTCAGCCCGATGCGATGATCGGTCATCCGCCCCTGCGGGAAGTTGTAGGTGCGGATCCGCTCGGAACGGTCGCCGCCGCCCACCTGCCCGCGCCGCTCTGCCGCCCGCGCCGCGTCGGCCTTGCGGCGTTCGAGATCGTAAAGGCGGGTTTTCAGCACCTGCATGGCAATCTCGCGGTTGCGGTGCTGGGACTTTTCCGAACTGGTCACGACGATGCCGGTGGGCAGGTGGGTGATGCGCACCGCCGAATCGGTGGTGTTGACGTGCTGCCCCCCGGCCCCCGAGGCGCGCATCGTGTCGATGCGGATGTCGTTCGGGTCGATTCGGACATCGACATCCTCGGCCTCGGGCAGCACCGCCACCGTGGCCGCCGAGGTATGGATGCGCCCGCCCGATTCGGTTTCGGGCACGCGCTGCACCCGGTGCACGCCGCTTTCATACTTGAGGCGGGCAAAGACATTCTCGCCGCTGATCCGCGCCACCACCTCGCGCACCCCGCCCAGCTCGCTCGGTTGCTCCTCGAGGATTTCGAAGCGCCAGCCCTGCCGCTCGGCGAAGCGCTGGTACATGCGCAGAAGATCGCCGGCAAAGAGCGCCGCCTCCTCGCCGCCGGTGCCGGGGCGGATCTCGAGCATCGCCGGGCGGCTGTCGGCCTCGTCGCGGGGCAGCAGCGCAAGGCGCATCGCATGTTCGGCCTCGGGCAGGCGGGCACGCAGGGCCTCGAGCTCTTCGCGGGCGAGGTCGGCCATTTCCGCATCGTCCAGCATCGCCTCGGCGGCGGCAATGTCGCCCTGCAGGCGCAGATAGGCCCGGATCTGCTCGACCACCGGCTTGAGCTGGGCATATTCCCGCCCCACCCGTGCGAACTCCTCGCCCGAGAGGCCTTCGCCCATCCGGGCCTCGAGATATTCGAACCGCTCGGTGATGGCGGTGAGCTTGTCGACAGGAACCATGGGCCTGAGGTGGCCCATCGGACCGCTCCGGTCAAGTGCGGGCGGCAGGATGGACGGATGCCCTGCGCCGCCCGCCGGCCCTCGGCCGCGTCAGCTCCCGGCCTCGAGCCGGTCGAGCCAGCGGGCGACGCGGGCGGCGTTGACGCCAAGGTCGGAGCGGCCGAACACGAGGTGGGAATGGATGTGCAGGTTGCCGTCCTGCACCCAGATCACCGCGATATCGGGAAAGCCCCAGAGCCGCGAGCGGGTGACGAAGGCGCACGGATCCTCGCCCACCTGCCGGGTGCGCGGCGTTGCGGCGGCGATGGCGCAGAGGCGCTCGAACGCGCCCTCGGGCAGGTCGGCGAGCGGGCGCACCACCTTCACCCCGCCGGTCAGCGGATGCACCCCCGGCTCCATCGGCCCGGGGCGGGCCGTGAGGCGCTCGGCCGGCAGCGGCGCGAGGCGCACCCAGAGGCCGGCGAGGGCGACGAAGGCGAGCAGGACGAGGGCGATCTTCAGAAGGGTCATGGCTTTCTCCGGGCAACGGGGATGGTTAGACTGGAACCCGCACCCCGGATCAAGCCCGGAAAGGTCACGATGTCGCGCCTGCTTCCTGCCGCCCTTCTCGCCCTGCTGGCCCTGCCTGCCGGCGCCGGCCCCTATGACGGGCTCTATCGGCCCAATTCCGACTGGGCGATGGGCTGGGACTGCCGGCGCGTTGGCGAAGCGGGCGGCGCGCTCGAGGTCTCCGGCGCGCGGCTGACCAGCGTCGGGACGGTCTGCGCCCTCTCGGCGCCGGTCGAGGTGCGGGGCATGGCGGCCACGCTCTTCGACGCGCGCTGCACCGTCGAGGGCGCCGTTACCCAAGCGCGGATCATGCTGATGAAGCACCCCTTCGGCCTTTACGTGATCCGCGACGGCTTCGTGGCCGACTGGATTTCCTGCGATCAGGGGGCAGACACGGAAGGGCCAACGCCGGCGGGCGGCGACTGACCGGGCGCGCCGCTGCCCTCCGGCCTCAGCGCCGCGTCCAGCCCCACAGGCAGAGCAGTTCCGTTGCCACGTGGGCGGCGGCAACGGCGGTGATCCCGGCGCTGTCGAACGGCGGGCTCACCTCGACCACGTCGCCGCCCACGAGGTTCACCCCGGCGATCGCGCGCAGGATCGCTGCCGCCTGCGCCGTGCTCAGCCCGCCCCAGACCGGCGTGCCGGTGCCGGGGGCATAGGCCGGGTCGAGCCCGTCGATGTCGAAGCTCAGATAGGCCGGCGCATCGCCCACGGTTTCGCGAATCCGGTCGGCCACCGCCTCGGGGCCGATCCGGTGCACCTCGGCGGCATCGACGATGGAAATGCCGAGCGGGTCGTCATTGGTGGTGCGGATGCCGATCTGAATCGAGTTCTCGACGCGCAGGAGCCCCTCCTTCACCGCCTTGTAGACGAAGGTGCCATGATCGACGCGCGCCGGGTCGTCGTCGGGCCAGCTGTCGGTATGGGCGTCGAACTGGATCAGCGCCAGCGGCCCGTGCCTTTTCACATGCGCGCGCAGGATCGGCAGGGTGATCGAGTGATCGCCCCCCAGCGTCACCACCGCGCAGTCCTGTTCGAGAATGCCGGCGACATGCGCCTCGAGCAGGCGGGGAAAATCGGCGGGCGCGGCATAGTCAAAGGCCATGTCGCCGTAATCGGCGATGGCAAATTCGCTCATCACGTCATAGCCCCAGCCATAGGGGGCGTCGGGGCTTTGCAGGGCGCTGGCCTCGCGGATCGCCCGCGGGCCGAGGCGGGTGCCGGGCCGGTTCGTCACCGCCTGATCGAAGGGCGCGCCGGTGATGCAGATGTCGGCGCCCGACAGATCCTTGGTGAAGGTCCGGCGCAGGAAGGTGGGCAGGCCCGAAAAGGTGTTCTCGAAGCTCGGCCCCTTCATGCCGGCGCGGGTGATGGCGGTATCGACCTGATTTTTCGCGTCTTCCAGAGCCATGGCTTTCTCCTTCCGGCTGCTGCGCCGCCCGGCCTACACCGGGTTCAGCGTCTCGACAAGGCGGGCGAAGAAGCTCGCCCCCACCGGCGCGATCTCGTCGTTGAAGTCGTATTCGGGGTGGTGCACCCCCGGCCCTTCGCCATTGCCGATGAACAGGAAGGCGCCGGGGCGTGCGGCGAGCATGTAGGAAAAATCCTCCGCCCCCATCTCGCGGGGGCGGTGCGTGTCGACGGCCTCGGCCCCAGCCACCTCGGCGGCAACTCGCGCCGCCTTCTCGACGGCACCGGCATCGTTGACCGTCGGCGGGTAGCCGCGCTCGTAGTCAAGCTCGGCCCGCACCCCGAAGGCGGCGGCCGTTCCGGCGACGATCTCGCCCATGCGCCGCTCGACAAGGTCGCGCAGCTCGGGCGCGAAGGTGCGCACCGTGCCGCCGACGAAGGCGGTGGCGGGGATCACGTTGTCGGCGCTGCCGGCGTTCAGCATCGTCACCGAGATCACCAGATCGTCGCGCGCCGGGGCGTTGCGGCTGACGATGGTCGGCAGCGCCTGGGCGATGGCGAGGGCCGGCGGGATCGGGTCGATCGCCTCGTGCGGATAGGCGCCGTGGCCGCCCTTGCCGGCGATATGGATGCGGAAGGTATCCACCGCCGCCATGATCGGGCCGGGGGCAGTCGAAAAGGCGCCGGGGGCAAGGCCCGGGGCGTTGTGCAGGGCATAGACCTCGGAAATGCCGAAGCGCTCCATGATCCCCTCTTCGACCATGATCCGCCCGCCGCCGATATCCTCTTCGGCGGGCTGGAAGATCAGCGCCACCCGGCCGGAAAAGTTCCGCGTTTCGGCAAGATAGCGCGCCGCGCCCAGAAGCATGGTGGTATGGCCGTCATGGCCGCAGGCATGCATCCGCCCCGGCACCGTCGAGGCGTGCGGCAGGCCCGTCTGCTCGTCCATCGGCAGGGCGTCCATGTCGGCGCGCAAGCCGATGGTCGGCCCGTCTCCCCGCCCCTCGATGATCGCCACGAGGCCGCTTTGGGCGATGCCCTCGCTGATCTCGTCCACCCCGAAGGCGCGCAGCTTCTCGGCCACGAAGCGGGCGGTTTCGTGGCAGTCGAGCTTCAGCTCCGGGTGGGCATGGAGCCAGCGCCGCCAGCGTTTCATCTCCTCGGCGAAATCGCCGATGCGGTTGACGATGGGCATGGGTTTTCGCTTTCCTCGGCCTCTGGTATCGGGTGATGAGAGTTCCGCGAAACGAGGCAAGGCGCAATGGCGAAAACGTCCGACGAGATCGTCCACGACAAGACCGGCGGCATCGAGCGCCTTGTCGAGATCATGGCCCGCCTGCGCGACCCCGACACCGGCTGCCCGTGGGACATCGAGCAGACCTTCGCCTCCATCGCCCCCTACACGATCGAGGAAGCCTACGAGGTGGCCGACGCGATCGAGCGCGAGGCCTGGGACGAGCTGAAGGGCGAGCTGGGCGATCTGCTCTTCCAGGCGGTGTTCCATGCCCGCATGGCCGAGGAGCAGGGGCTCTTTACCTTTCACGACGTGGCGCGCGGCATGGCCGACAAGATGGTCGCCCGCCATCCGCATGTTTTCGGCGATCAGGCCGGGATCGACAGCGCCGGGGCGCAGACCGAGAACTGGGAGGCGATCAAGGCCGCCGAACGTGCCGAACGCGCCCAGCACGGGGTGCTCGACGGCGTCGCCCTTGGCCTGCCGGCGCTTCTGCGCGCCTACAAGCTGCAAAAGCGCGCCGCGCGGGTGGGGTTCGACTGGCCCGAAGCCGGCGCGGTGATCGACAAGATCGCCGAGGAGGCGCGCGAGGTGGTCGAGGCGCGCGACAGGCTCGACGAGGAGGCCCTCGCCGAGGAGGTGGGCGATCTCTTGTTCGTCGTCGCCAATCTCGCCCGTCACCTCGGGGTCGAACCCGAGGCCGCCCTGCGCCGGGCCAATGCCAAGTTCGTGCGCCGCTTCGAGGCCATCGAGGCCGCCCTCGCCGCCCAGGGCAAGCGCCCCGAAGACAGCACGCTCGAAGAGATGGACGCGCTCTGGAACGCGGCGAAGGCGGCCGAAAAGGCGCGTTGAGCGCCGCGCATCGGCAGGGAAAGGTCGCCCTGCGGCCTTGCGGGGGCGCCAGCGCGCGCTAGAAAGGCCCAAACGGAGGGCGCGATGACCGAAAGCAGCAGCGAAAAGCCCGGCGACGATGCGCTGGTGATCTTTACCCCCTCGGGCAAGCGCGGGCGGGTGAAACACGGCACGAAGGTGCTCGATGCGGCCCGCCAGCTCGGGGTCGATCTCGATTCGGTCTGCGGCCGGCGCGGGGTCTGCTCGCGCTGCCAGGTGGCGCCGAGCTTCGGCACCCATGCCAAGCACGGCATCACCGTCACCGAGGCGGCGCTCTCGCCGGTCAATGCCGTCGAAGAGCGCTATGACCGGGTGCGCGGGCTGAAGCCGGGCCGGCGCCTTGGATGCCAGGCCGAGATCCTTGGCGACGTGGTGCTTGACGTGCCGCCCGAAAGTCAGGTGCACAAACAGGTGGTGCGCAAGCGCGCCGAGGCCCGCGACATCGTGCTCGACCCGGCGGTGCGGCTGCATTACGTCGAGGTGCCCGAGCCCGACATGCACAGGCCCGAGGGCGATCTCGAGCGCCTGCTCGCCGTGCTGCGCGCCGAGATGGGG
>RFKM01000121.1 GCA_003694465.1 Alphaproteobacteria bacterium | reverse complement strand
CTCGATCTGCCCGAGGGCACGACGCCCGAGGCGCGGGGGATGCGGGTGGCCTATCATGCGGCCTGTTCGCTTCAGCACGGGCAGAAGGTGCGCGAGGCGCCGAAGGCGTTGTTGCGCCGCGTCGGGTTCGAGGTGGTGGAGCCGGAGAACAGCCATCTGTGCTGCGGATCGGCCGGCACCTACAACCTCTTGCAACCCGAGATTTCAGACGAGCTCAAGCGCCGCAAGGTGGCGACGCTCGAGGCGCGCGAGCCGGCGGTGATCGCCGCCGGCAACATCGGCTGCATGGTGCAGATCGGCGGGGCGAGCCGGGTTCCGGTCGTGCATACGGTCGAGCTGATCGACTGGGCGCTGGGCGGGCCGAAACCGGGCAAGATGGCCCGCTGAGCGCCGCGCAGACTCCGCATCCTCGCCAAATTCTCGTCAAATCGCGCCTGTATCCGGTTCCCGCAACCTGAGGGAACCTGCATGAACCGTTTGCTCTTTCTGCTTCTGATCCTCTACGTCCTGACCGGCCAGTCGAGGGCCGGCGACAGCACCGCGCTGGAGGCGCTCGTCACCGGTGACGACAGCCGCGGCTGGGAGGCCGTCGGCATGCTGGAAATGGCCGGCGAGAGCTTTTGCACCGGGGCGCTGATCTCGGAGCGGCTGGTGCTGACGGCGGCGCATTGCCTGTTTCGCAAGAGCACCGGCGAGGCCTACAGCCCCGACGAAATCACCTTCCTGGCGGGTTGGCGCAATGGCCGGGCCGAGGCCTATCGGGGCGTGCGCCGTGCCGTCGCCCATGGCGCCTACCGGGCCGACGGCGAAGACCGGCACGACGACCTTGCCCTGATCGAACTCGATCGGCCGATCCGTTCGACCCATATCCACCCCTTTGCCACCGGCGCTCTGGCCGGTGCCTCGCGCGCCGTGGGCGTGGTGTCCTATGCCGAGGGGCGTGCCGAGCGCCCGGCGCTGCAGAACCTGTGTCACGTCCTCGGCAAGGCGAGGGGCAGCCTCGTGCTGGATTGCGACATTGACCATGGGTCTTCCGGAGCGCCGGTCTTCGACCTTTCCGGCCCGACGCCGGTGATCGTGTCGGTGATCTCGGCCAAGGCCTTTGCCGGGAAGAGGCCGGTGGCGCTGGGCACCGGGCTCGAGGCGCCGCTGGCCGATCTGAAGGCCGCGCTTGCGGGCAGCGACGGCGTGTTCGGCCGGGTCCGGGCAACCTCGGGCGCGCTTGCGCAGGGCACGCGGATTGCCGCCGGCGGAGCCAAGTTCCTGCGGCCCTGACCGGGTTCACGATTCCGCGAAACGGCGGGCATGCGGCCCCCCGGCTCCTCTTGAAAGGCGCGATTTCCGCCCTAGATCAGGGCTGCGGATGCCGGTTTCGGGTCCGCTATCGCCCGTCTGCATGAGGGCAAGTGTTGGATTCGCTCAAAGGAGGAAACCGATGCGTCAATTCGATCTCTCACCGCTGTTCCGCGCCACCGTGGGCTTCGATCAACTGGCCGAGATCATGGACAGGGTCTTTGAAAACGACCTCAGCCGTGACGGCTACCCGCCTTACAACATCGAGAAGACGGGGGACGACGCCTGGCGGATCACCGTGGCGGTGGCGGGGTTCACCGATGACGAACTCAGCGTCGAGGTGAAGGAAAACTCGCTGATCATCTCGGCGCGCAAGGCCGAGGACAAGACCGAGCGCACCTTCCTGCATCGTGGCATCGCCAACCGCGCTTTCGAGCGTCGGTTCGCGCTGGCCGAGCATGTGAAGGTGGTCGGCGCCGTCCACGAAAACGGCCTGCTGCATGTCGATCTCGTGCGGGAAGTGCCCGAGGCGCTGAAACCGCGCCGGATCGAGATCTCCTCGCCGAAAGACATCGAGGCCAAGGCGATCGAAGCCTGAACCTCGGTGCATGGCTGAATCGGCGGCGCGGGGAGCGTGGTCCTTCCCGCGCCGTTTCCGTTTCCGGCCGGTTTCAGTGCCAGCGCCCCCGGTCCGACCGGGAAGAGCGGGTAGAGAAAGCCGAGGTCATGGACGGCAGGCGAGCCGGCAACGGCGATGAGCGCCGAAGCGCCCCCCGGCGGGTGCAGGCTGTGGGTCATCTGCATGGCAAAGATCGCCAGCCCCACCGCGAGGCCGGCCGACATCCAGCCCACCCCCAATATCTGCACCAGCGCCACGCCGATGAAGGCCGAAAGCACATGGCCCACCAGCACGTTCCAGGGCTGGGCCAGCGGGCTGCCGGGGGCGCCGAAGACCAGAACCGCCGTCGCCCCGAAGGCGCCGATCACCAGCGCGAGGTCGGTGTCGGAAAGAAAGGTCTGATCGACAAGGCCGATCATGCCGATCCCGAGAAAGCCGCCGACAAGGCTGGCCAGCGCCGCGCCCATCGGCGGGCGGGGCGTATGCAGATGGCGCATCGACCGGCGAAACGAGGGGCGGGCGTTTTCCATGCCGCCCACCCTATCATCGCCGACCTATTCAACAAAGTGAATTTTTGTTGTGGTCTTCAGACCGCCATGCAGATGTATTTCATCTCCAGGAATTCCTCGATCCCGTGGCGCGAGCCTTCGCGCCCGAGGCCCGATTGCTTGACCCCGCCGAAGGGGGCGACTTCCGTCGAGATGATGCCGGTGTTGACCCCGACGATGCCGTATTCGAGCGCCTCGGCCACCTTGTAGACCCGGCTGAGATTGGTGGCATAGAAATAGCTCGCCAGCCCGAAGATCGTGTCGTTGGCCTGGGCGATCACGTCGTCCTCGTCGGTGAAGCGGAACAGCGGCGCGAGGGGGCCGAAGGTTTCTTCGCCTGCAAACTGCATCTCGCGCGTGGCGCCGGTGATGATCGTCGGCTTGAAGAACAGCCCGCCCTGCTCGTGCTTCTCGCCGCCAAGGATCACCTGCGCGCCCTTGGCGCGGGCATCGGCGATGTGCTCCTCGACCTTCTTCACCGCCTCCTCGTTGACCAGCGGGCCGAGCTCGGTCGTCTCGTCGAAACCGTCCCCGACGTGAAGCTCGGCCACCGCCCGGGCCAGCTTCTCGGCGAAGGCGTCATAGACCCCGTCCTGAACGTAGATGCGGTTGGCGCAGACGCAGGTCTGCCCGTTGTTGCGGAATTTCGAGGCGATGGCGCCCTGCACCGCGGCGTCG
>RFKM01000120.1 GCA_003694465.1 Alphaproteobacteria bacterium | reverse complement strand
GGAAAAAGGAGCGTTGCCCGTGGTTTGGCGGGTATGGTGGGAAGGCCTTCATGTCCGTTCCTCCGGCAGGCCGGCGGCCAGCGCATTGACGGCCGCCGAGGCCATGGCCGAGCCGCCGCGCCGTCCGCGCAGGGCGACGAAGTCGCAGCCGCGGGGGTTGCGGGCGAGTTCCGCCTTTGATTCGGCGGCGCCGACGAATCCGACGGGAAAGCCGAGGATCAGCGCTGGTTTCGGGGCGCCCGCGTCGATGAGTTCGAGCAGGTGGAAGAGCGCCGTGGGGGCGTTTCCGACGGCTACCACCGCGCCTTCCAGCCGGTCGCGCCAGAGCTCGACGGCGGCGGCGGAGCGGGTGTTGCCGATCTCTTTCGCCCGTGCCGGCACCCCGGGGGCGTTGAGGGTGACGATCACCTCGTTGCCCGCCGGCAGGTGGCGGCGGATGATCCCGGCGGCGACCATTTCGCAATCGGCCAGCACCGGCGCCCCGGACAGGAGCGCCGCCCGTCCGGCCTCGAAGGCTTGAGGCGAAAAGGCCAGCCGGTCGGCGACCTCGACCATGCCGCAGGCGTGGATCAGGCGGATGGCGAGGGCGTCCATCCCGGGCGGGAAGCGCCCCAGCCGGGCTTCACGGCGCACGGTGGCGAAGCTCTGCGCGTAGATCGCGGCCGGGTCGCGCTCGTAGCGCAGGGGGCGAACGGGGGGGCGATCGGTCATTTGCGGCGTGCCGACAGCGGCCCGTGGGGGTGGTTGGCGTGCGGATAGGCCGGGTGGTGGTGATGGTGGTGGCCGTGATCGTGCGAATGCCCGTGGTCATGGTGATGGTGATGATGGTGGTGATCGGCCATTTCCAGACGGCACTCGCCGGTGCAGAAGGTCTCGCACAATGTGCACTCGGCCACGTTCGAGCCGGGGGCGCTGGCGCCCTGTCCTTCCACATGGGTGTGGTGGCTTTCCTGCACCGCGCCGACCTCGGCCTCGAAGCCGAGCACCTCGGTGCGGTATTTGCACATCACGCAGACCGGCGGCACGGTGTTGGCAAAGGCGGGGTGCCCGGCGCGTTCTTCGGGGGTGATGGTGAGGCCGGGCCGGCCCGCCGCCGAGAGCACCTGGGTGCGGTAGGGGCAGGTGCCGCAATTGGGCGGGGGCACGTCGCCGAGCTGTTCGGTGACCCGTTCGGCAAAGGTTTCGAGCACCTTCGGGTGGTCGCCGAGGTAGCCCGCCTTGACGAATTCGATCTCGGGATGGGCGGCGGCGACCCTGTCGGTGAACCCGTAGATCCGGTCGATCAGGATGCCGGTGAACAGGAAGTAGGGGAACACGACAATACGCCGGTAGCCGAGTTTCGCGGCGTGGGTGAGCACCGGCTCGACGAGCGGGAAGGTGACGCCGGAATAGCCGACCTCGAGCCAGCCCATGCCGAGGCCCTCCTGCAGGAGCCGCGCGAGGCGGGCGACGTTGGCGTTGGCGTCGGGGTCGGACGAGCCGCGGCCGATGACCACGAGGCAGGTTTCCTCAGGCGGGACGGGGGCGCCTTGCGCATCGGCCCGGGCGACGGCTTCGCGCACGCGCGCGCCGGCGGCGGCGATCATCTTCGGATCGATCCCGAGTTCGCGCCCGTAGCGCACCTCGATTCCGTGTTCAGCGGCGTAGCTGTTGAGCACGGTGGGAATGTCGTTCTTGGTGTGCATCGCGGCGAAGAGCATGCCCGGCACGGCAAGGATGCGCTCGGCCCCGGCGCGGCGCAGATTGTCGAGCCCGGCGCGGATCACCGGGTTGGCGAATTCGAGATAGCCATAGTCCACCAGCCAGTCTTCGGGCAGGTAGGCGGGCAGCTTTTCGGCCAGGACTCGAAACTCGTCCACCGCCGCCGCGCTGCGCGAGCCGTGGCCGCAGATCATCACGCCGATCCTGGTCATGCGCCCACCCCCGAAAATTCAATCCGGGGCGCGCGCCGGCGGGGCATCGAAGGGGGGCAGGGGTTCTTCATCGCACATCCTTTCAAACCGCAATGCGGGCGCGGGGAGGCTGTGCTCTTCCGACGATCGCTCTGGCAAGCCCCCTGTTTGGGTCGGCTCTGCCGCGGCGCACCTCTCCGGCCCTGCGGGCATCGTCGGCGCGACCATAACCGCCGGGCCGGGCGGGAACAACGCCCAAACGGCATTTCAGCGCACCCGGGCGACGTTTCGGGTGCGGTCGGGCTGTGAAAACCCGTGGTGTCCGGAGGTCAGCCCTCTTCGAGGGTGCGCCGCAGCTTGCCCATGAGCAGGCCGAGGAACTTCTCGGCGCCGGCGTCGTTGAGGCGACCCTCTTCATCGAAGGCGCTGCGGCAGCCGGCCACGAAGACTTCCGGCCCGTAAACGAGGCGCGGGCGGAAGGGCATCATGCACAGGACCAGCGAATTCATCGCCCGCTCGCCGCCGGCGCGCCCGTCGGCCGCCGCCATCAATGCCACCGGCTTGCCGTTCCACGGGTTGCCCTTTGTGCGGCTGACCCAGTCGAGCGCGTTCTTGAGCACGCCGGGCAGGTTCTTGTTGTATTCCGGCGTCGAGATCAGAACCGCGTCGGCTTCGGCGATCTGATCGGCGAGCTTCTGCACCGGCGCCGGGATGCCTTCGGCCTCTTCGAGATCGGCGTCGTAGAGCGGAAAGCGGATATCGGCCTCGATGAATTCGGCCGGCCCGAAGGCGCGCACCGCCTCGCGCAGCAGGCGCCGGTTGCAGGCGTCTTGCCGGAGCGAACCGGAAATGCCAAGCAGGGTGAAAGTCGACATGAACGACAGCCTCCGTGATTTCGGCGCAGAATGCGAAAGGCAGACGCGAGGCGCAAGGCGAAAGGGGACGCGATGCGACACGGTGGCAGGATACTGGCTGACGCGCTGGCGATTCAGGGGGTCCGGCGGGTGTTTTCGGTGCCGGGCGAGAGCTTCCTTGCCGCTCTCGACGGGTTGCACGACAGCGGCATCGAGAACGTCGTCTGCCGCCATGAAGGGGGCGCGGCGATGATGGCCGAGGCCCATGGCAAGCTGACCAACCGGCCGGGCGTTCTGCTCGTGACGCGCGGGCCGGGGGCCACGAATGCCGCCTCCGGGGTCCATGTGGCCATGCAAGATTCGACGCCGATGGTGGTCTTCGTCGGGCAGATCCCCCGCGCCCACCGCGACAGGGCGGCCTTTCAGGAAGTGGATTACCGGCAGATGTTCGGCGGTCTGGCGAAATGGGTGGCCGAGGTAGACGACACCGCCCGCCTGCCCGAATACGTCTCGCGCGCCTTTCATCTGGCCTTGTCGGGGCGGCCCGGACCGGTGGTTCTGGCCCTGCCCGAAGACGTGCTGAGCGCCAGCGCCGAGGTGCCCGACCTGCCGCCGGTGGCGCCGCGTCCGGCCACGATTTCGAGCGCCGAGACCGAGGCGGTGATGGCGCGGCTTGCCGGGGCAGAGCGCCCGCTGGTGGTGGTGGGCGGCGGCTTGTGGACGCCGGAGGCCAGCACCAACCTCGCCCGGTTTGCCGAGGCGCTCGACCTGCCGGTGGCAACGAGCTTCCGCCGACAGGATTACATGGACAACCGCCATCCGAACCATGTCGGCGATCTGAGCGTCGGGATGCGCCCCGACCTCAAGGAAGCGTTGCGGGACGCCGACCTTCTGCTCCTGCTCGGCACCCGCTTTGGCGATGTCGCGTCGGGGGGATACGCGGTTGACCCGGCCGCCCCGGGCAAGACCATCGTTCACGTCCATCCCGACCCGGACGAACTGGGCCGGGTGTTCCGCCCCGACCTCGGCATCGTCGCCCCGGCGCCGGACATGCTGGCGGCGCTGGCAGAGGTGAACGGCCCGGCGCGCCCGGAGTGGCGGAGCTGGCGCGAGCGGTTGCGGGCGGGTTACGAGCGCTGGCTCGAACCGGTGGAAACCCCCGGCGCGGTGAAGCTTGAAAATGTCGTGCGCACCCTTGGCCGGATACTGCCCGAGGGCGCGACGATCACCAACGGGGCGGGCAATTACAACATGTGGCTGCATCGCTACCACCAGTTCACCCGGCCGAAATCCTATCTCGGCGCGACTTCGGGCAGCATGGGCTACGGCTTCCCGGCGGCGATTGCCGCCAGCCTCGAGACCGGGCGCCCGGCGGTGGCCTGGGAGGGGGACGGCTGCTTCCAGATGACGCTCAACGAGATGTCGACGGCGGTTCAGCACGGGGCGCAGGTGGTGGTGATCGTCGCCAACAACGGCCGTTACGGCACGATCCGGATGCATCAGGAACGCCGCTACCCCGGGCGCGTCTCTGGCACTGACCTTGCGAACCCCGATTTCGCCGCGCTGGCTCGGGCCTATGGCGGGCATGGCGAGACGGTGGAGACCGACGACGACTTTGCCCCGGCCTTCGAGCGGGCGCTGGCAAGCGGCGGGGTTGCGGTGATCGAGCTTCGGCTCGACCCGGACGTGCTGACGACCACCGAGACGCTGAGCGCCTTGCGGGCGGGTGCTGACAAGGGCGAAGGGCCGTCTGCCCCGCCGACCGGTTGATCCCGCCCCGGCGGCCGAACCCGAGGTGGGTCGTGTCCGGC
>RFKM01000119.1 GCA_003694465.1 Alphaproteobacteria bacterium | reverse complement strand
GGTTCTGGCCTTCCCGCAGGATGTGCAGGCCGAGGCTTACGACTACCCCGAGAGCTTCTTCGAGCCCCGGGTCTGGCACCGACGCCGCATCCGCCCGGATACGGGGGAACTGGCCCGCGCGGCCGACGCGATCCGGGCGGCCAGACGGCCGGTGATCGTTGCCGGCGGCGGCGTGCATTACGCCGAGGCAACCGAGACGCTCCGCACCTTTGCCGAACGGCACAACATCCCCGTCGCCGAGACCCAGGCCGGAAAATCCGCCCTGCCGTGGGATCATCCCCTCAACCTCGGCCCGATCGGGGTGACCGGCGGCGAGCCGGCCAACGGCGTGTGCGAGAAGGCCGATCTGATTCTGGGCATCGGCACGCGGTTTCAGGATTTCACCACCGGCTCATGGGGGCTGTTCGCCAACCCCGACCGGGTTCTGATCAGCCTCAACACCGCCGCCTATGACGCGGCGAAACACGGCGCCATGCCGGTGCAGGCCGACGCGCGCGCCGGGATCGAGGAGCTGGACGCGGCGCTCGCCGGCTACGCGCCCGAGCCGCCCGATCCGCGCCTCAAGGCCGACTGGTTCGCCAAGGTCGATGCCCTCACCGAGGCCCCGAAGGCCGACGAGAACGCCCTGCCCACCGACATGCAGGTGATCGGGGCGGTGCAGCGCTCGGCGCGCGAAAACACCGTCGTCATGTGCGCCGCCGGCACCATGCCGGGCGAGCTGCACAAGCTGTGGAAGGCCAAAAACCCGGGCGATTACCACATGGAATACGGCTATTCCTGCATGGGCTACGAGATCGCCGGGGCCATGGGCATCAAGATGGCCGAGCCGGGGCGCGACGTCATCTGCTTTACCGGCGACGGCACCTACATGATGGCCAATTCCGAGCTTGCCACGGCGGCGATGATGGGCATTTCCTTCACCGTCGTCATCACCGACAACCGGGGCTTCGGCTGCATCAACCGGCTGCAGATCGGCACCGGCGGGGCGGAGTTCAACAACCTGCTCGACCATGCCGTGCACGAGACGCCCTCGGCCATCGACTTCGCCGCCCATGCGGCCGCCATGGGGGCGACGTCCGTCAAGGTGGCCTCGGTGGCCGAGCTCGAAGCGGCGCTGGCCCGACGCGGCGAGGTGAAAGGGCCCTATGTGATCGTGATCGACACCGATCCCTACCCGTCCACGCAATATGGTGGAACATGGTGGGAAGTGGCGGTGCCCGAGGTCAGCGAGCGCGAAGAGGTGCGCGAGAAACGCGCCGCTTACGAGGCGGCGGTCAAGGAGAGAAACACCAGATGAGCGTGAAGATCGGCATTTCCCCCATCGCCTGGCAGAACGACGATCTGCCCGATCTGACGGCGGATTACACGATGGAGCAGGCGCTGAGGGAGGCGCGCGAAATCGGCTATACCGGGGTCGAGCGCGGGCAGCGCATGCCCCCCGACACCGCCGGGCTGCGCGCCCTGCTCGAAGCCCATGACATCGCGCTGTGCGGCGGCTGGTGCTCGGGGGCGGCGCTTGTCAACGATCTGGCCGCCGAGCGCGCGGCGGTGCGCGGGCAGGTGGAGCAGTTCGTCGCCCTCGGGGCGCCCTGCATCGTCTATGCCGAATGTTCCAACACCGTGCAGGGGCAGATCGACACGCCGGTCGGCCGCCGCCCCCGGCTCGCGCCCGACGAGATCCGGGCCTATGGCGCCAAGCTCACCGAACTGGCGAAATGGATGGCCGATCAGGGCATGCCGATGGCCTATCATCACCACATGGGCTCGATCATCGAAAGCGAAGAGGATGTGAACTGGCTGATGGAGGGCTCCGGCCCCGAGCTGCGCCTGTGTTTCGACACCGGGCACATGCTGTTTGGCGGCGGCGACGTGATGCGGGTGATGGACCGCTGGGGCGAGCGGATCGGGCACGTTCATTTCAAGGACATCCGGCCCGAGATCGTGGACGATGTGCGCGCCCATGATCGCAGCTTCCTCGATGCGGTGATCGCCGGCGCCTTCACCGTGCCGGGGGATGGCTGCATCGACTTTCAGGCCGTGGCCGACCGGCTCAAACAGCTCGACTATTCGGGCTGGATCGTCGTCGAGGCCGAGCAGGACCCGGCCAAGGCGCCGCCCCGTGAGTATTCGAAGATGGGTTATGAGCATATCGTCAGGGTCTGCGGCAATGCCGGGCTGGAGATCGACGACACCGTCCATATCCCCGAGGCCACCCATGGGTGATCTGCTGCGCAGGCCGGCGGGCACCGTGGGGAAGGTGCACGACATCACGCCCGACACCGCCCGCACGGCCCTTTCGCCGAACTGGTCCTACGTGGGGTTTGGCCTTTACAGGCTCAAGGCCGGGCAGCGCGCGGCCGAAGAGACCGGCACGCGCGAGGTGATCCTCGTGATCGTCGAAGGCAAGGCGCGTCTTTCCGGGGCCGGGCAGGACTGGGGCGTGCTGGGCGAGCGGATGGACGTGTTTGAAAAGACGCCGCCGCATTGCCTCTATCTTCCCAACGGCACCGACTGGCAGGCGGTGGCCGAAACCGATTGCGTGATCGCCGTGTGCTCGGCGCCGGGCAAGGGGGGGCATGCGGCGCGGCGCATCGGCCCCGAGGGCATCACCCTCACCCAACGCGGCAAGGGCACGAACACCCGCTATATCAACAACATCGCCATGGAGGCAGAGGATTACGCCGACAGCCTGCTGGTCACCGAGGTCTTCACCCCCGCCGGGCACTGGTCGTCCTATCCCAGCCATCGGCACGACGAAGACGATTTCCCGCGCATCACCTATCTCGAAGAGACCTATTATCACCGCCTCAACCCGGCCAATGGCTTTGGCGTCCAGCGCGTCTATACCGACGACGGCACGCTCGACGAATGCATGGCCGTGCGCGATGGCGACGTGGTTCTGGTGCCCCGCGGTCACCACCCGTGCGGCGCGCCCTACGGGTTCGAGATGTATTACCTCAACGTCATGGCCGGCCCGCGCCGCAACTGGCGCTTCCAGCTTGCCCCGGAGGTCGAGGAAATCGCCCGGCGCGACGCCTGAGACCGGCGCCCGTCCGCGCTCCCCGCGGCCTGCCGGCCGCTCTGCCCGCGCCTTGCGAAACGCCCCATCGGGCGAAATCCTCACGGCCGGCCCGTTGCCCGGGTGTTTCCCTTGTCGGTCGATACGCGATATGTATCTCGTCGCGGGCCCGGGTCTTTTGACATGGCCGCTTGCCGATTACATTGGCCCGAGAGCGAGAGGAGAAGGATGGCAGTCACGCTGAAGGAAGTTGCCGAGCGGGCCGGGGTCTCGCGCTCGGCGGTGTCGCGCACCTTCACACCCGGGGCTTCGGTGTCGGCAAAGACGCGCGCGAAGGTCGAGGCGGCGGCCGCCGCTCTCGGCTACAGCCCCAACGCGCTGGCCTCCTCGCTCACCACCGGGCGCACGAAGATGATCGGGCTGGTCTCGAACAACTTCCGCAACCCGTTCTTCCTGCAGGTTTTCGACCTGTTCACCCGCGGCCTGCAAGACCGTGGCCTGCGCCCGTTGCTGGTGAACCTGACCGATGAAACCGACCCGGCGAATTCGGTGCGGATGCTGCGGCAATATTCCGTCGACGGGGTGA
Source organism: Alphaproteobacteria bacterium (assembly GCA_003694465.1). GTDB lineage: Bacteria > Pseudomonadota > Alphaproteobacteria > Rhodobacterales > Rhodobacteraceae > RFKM01. The sequence continues at coordinate 961 of RFKM01000119.1, read as the reverse complement.
TCGTCGCCTCTTCGACGCTGCCGCCCGGATTTACCCGCGCCTTCCGCGATGCCGGCGTGCCGGCGGTCCATTCCTTCGGGCGCTATTCCGATGCGCCGCGGGTCGATATCGTGGGGATCGACAACATCGAATGCGGCCGGATCGCCGCGCGCACGCTGCTGGCGCGGGGTTACCGGCGCCTCGGCTTTCTTGGCGGGCCGGAATCGGCGACTTCCACCCAGGATCGTCTGAAGGGTTTTCGCGAGGAACTCGAACGCCACCCCGAGGTCACGTTCAGTTACAGCTTCGCCGCATCCTATACCTTCGATGCGGGGCGGGCCGAGATGGCGCGTCTGCTCGCCGCGGGCGAGCGGGCCGAGGCCTATTTCGGCGGCGACGACGTGCTTTCGATCGGCGCGCTCTCGGCCATGGCCGATGCCGGGCTTCGGGTGCCCGAGGACATCGGCATCATCGGGCTCAACGACATGGAAATGGCCGGCTGGGAGAGCATCGGGCTGACGACGATTCATCAGCCGGTGCCCGAGATCATCAACGCCTCGATCGACGTGGTGATGGCCATTCTCGAAAACCCCGAGAAGCCGCCTCGGGCGCAGGCCTTCCCCTGCCAGCTTGTCGAACGCAGAACCCTGCGCCCCCTGCCTTCGGGCTGAGCGCCGCGGTTTCGCGCCGACCCGCCGCCGCCCCCTGCCCCGGCGCGACGGGGAACGCCATCGCACGTCACGAGGTCAGGATAGGCGAGACGAGCGGTTCGCATCCCGGAACTGAAGACCTGCGCGGAACCACGTCTCGGCCTTCCCGAACCACACGAAACCAGATTCCTGGATTCCCGGACACGTGGACCCCAGAACCACACGAATCTAGATTCCCGGATTCCGGGATACGTGGACCCCGAACCACACGAATCCAGTTTCCTGGAGTCCGGGGGGCATCCTGAACCCCGCCCTGCGCCGGCCTGTCCGGG
>RFKM01000118.1 GCA_003694465.1 Alphaproteobacteria bacterium | reverse complement strand
TACGCGATCTGCTCCTACGGGTCTGGCAGCCGGCCCGCGCCGCCGCCGAGGCCGATGCCGCCGTGCTTGAACGAATGCTGCATGATGACGGCTTTTCCGGCCCGCTCGAGCCGTGGGACTGGCACTATTACGCCCGCAAGCGCCGCGAGGCCGAGCACGATCTCGACGAGGCCGAGGTCAAGCCCTACCTGCAGCTCGAGCGGATGATCGAGGCGGTCTTCTCGGTCGCGGGGCGGCTTTTCGGGCTGGAGTTCCGCGCGCTCGACGTGCCGCTCTACCACCCCGACGTCAGGGCATGGGAGGTCACCCGCGAGGGCCGGCACATGGGCGTGTTCATCGGCGATTATTTCGCGCGCGGCTCCAAGCGCTCGGGAGCGTGGTGCTCGACCATGCGCCGGCAGGGCAAGCTCGGCGGCGAGGTGCGCCCGATCGTCGTCAACGTCTGCAACTTCGCCCGCCCGGCGGAAGGCAGCCCGGCGCTGCTGTCGTGGGACGACGCCCGCACCCTGTTTCACGAGTTCGGCCACGCCCTGCACAACCTGCTGTCGGATGTCACCTACCCGAGCCTTTCGGGCACCAACGTGGCGCGCGATTTCGTCGAACTGCCGAGCCAGCTGCTCGAGCACTGGCTGGAGGTGCCCGAGGTTCTGGGCACTTTCGCCCCCCATGCCGAGACCGGCGAGCCGATGCCCGCCCCCCTGCGCGACCGGCTGCTCGGCGCCGCGACCTTCGACATGGGGTTCCAGACCGTCGAATACCTTGCCTCGGCGCTGGTCGATCTCGCCTTCCACGAAGGGCCCGCCCCGGCCGACCCGATGCAGAAACAGGCCGAGGTTCTGCAAGAGATCGGCATGCCGCGGGCGATCCGGATGCGCCATGCCACCCCGCATTTCGCCCATGTCTTTTCCGGCGACGGCTATGCTTCGGGCTATTATTCCTACATGTGGTCGGAGGTGATGGATGCCGACGCCTTTGCCGCCTTCGAGGAGGCGGGCGATCCGTTCGACCCGGCCCTCGCCGCCCGGCTCGAGGCGAATATCCTTTCGGCCGGCGGCACCCGCGACGAGGCCGAGGCCTACCGGGCCTTCCGCGGCGCGATGCCCGGGGTCGAGGCGCTTCTGAAGGGGCGCGGTCTCATCGAGGCCTGACCCTAGGGGCGCGAGGGGTCGTCCGGGTGGGGCGTGACCCCGACCGGGTCTTGATGAATCATCACGTCGCTGCCCGGGTGGGCGCGCAGCAGCGCCCGGCGCAGGGCGGCGGCGATCGCATGGGTCTCGTCGAGGGTCTTTTGCCCGTCGAGCTCGACATGCACGGTGATGAACAGTTTCGAGCCCGACATCCGCGTCTTGAGGTCGTGATAGCCATGAACCCCCGGCCAGTCGCGCAGGATCGCCTCGATGGCGCGCACCGTCTCTTCGGGGGCCGACTTGTCCATCAGCGCGTCCCAGGCGCCCTTGAAGATGCCCGCTGCCCCCACCGCCAGCATCGCCGCCGCCCCGAGGGCGACGACGCTGTCGATCGCCGCGAGGCCGAAATTGCGCGAGGCCCAGAGCGCGAAGATCGCCCCGATATTGGGCAGCAGGTCGCCAAGGTAGTGGAGCGAGTCGGCCTTCACCACCCGCGAGCCGGTGCGGCGGGCGACGATCTGCTGCCAGATCACCAGCGCGAGCGTCAGCCCGATCGAGACCGCCATGACCACCATCCCCCGGCCCTGATTCATCAGCGGCTGGGGCGCGTCGGAAGCAAGGCGCAGCGCCGCCGCGCCGCCGATCGCCGCCGCCGAAACGAGGATGAACAGCGATTGCCCGAGGGCGGCCAGATCCTCGGCGGCGGTATGGCCATAGGCGTGGTCGTCATCGGGCGGGCGGGCCGCATAGGCAATCGCCGCCAGCCCGCCGAGCGAGACCATCAGGTCCATCGCGCTGTCGGCCAGCGAGGCGGCCACCGAAAGCGCATGGGTCTCGCCCAGCGCCCAGAGCTTGAGCGCCACCAGCGTCAGCGCCACCAGCGCCGAGGCGATGCCCGCCGACAGGTTGAGTCTGGTATGTTCGGACATCGCCCACCTCCCGCCGGGGCGGTGTAGGCGCGGCGCGGGGCGGCCGTCAAGCCGGCGCGCCGGGCGGAACCGCGTCAGAGAAAGGCCTTTTCGCGGATCCGGGCGATGGCGCGGCGCGCGAAGGAGTCCTTTGCCTCTTCCAGCAGGGCCTTGCCGAGGAACCAGTAGAAGTATTTCTCGTAGGCAAACCCGGCCATGGCATCGGCGCCATAGTCGAGCGCGTCGCACAGATCGCCCCGGGTGCGGGCCGTCAGCGTCGCGTGGCGGTAATCGGCCTTCGCACAGGTGACGACGGGCTTTTTCTGCATCAGGGCCTCGAACCCGGCGGCCGAATTCTGGGTGACCACGATATCAGATGCGGCGACGAGGTCATGCACCGAGGCCTCGGAAAGTTGCACGTTGCGGTAGTCCTGCGCCGCGGCGACGATCTCGCGCCGGCTTGCCTTGCCCTGCTGCGGGCGGAGCTTGACGAGGACGCGCGCCTTGGGGTCGTGCTCGGCCACGGTGCGGATCATCTCGACATTGGTCAGGTAATGGGCCCGCTCGGGGGCGGCTTCGATGTCTTGGCAGAAGATCACCGCCCGGGCCGGCTCGAGCCCTCCGGGCACGCGCTCGGCCTGCGGCGCCTTGGAAAGGTTGTGGCGCAGCATCCAGCCGGACACCCCGTTGAAGAAATATTCCGCCGCCGCGCGGTTGATCTCTTCGGGGCAGAACTGGCGCAGGCGCAGCGACGAATGCCAGAACACGCCGATCTCGTCGAGATACCAGAAGCCGGGGATGTAGCCGGCTTCGACATGCAGGGTGTTGCGCGCATAGCTCGGGGCATTGCCCATCACCACGTGGACATGCCCGGCGGCCGGATCGCGCAGCACCTCGGCCGGTTTCGAGCGGGCCGCGACGAGGCGCGTCTCGATCCCCTGTCCGGCCAGTTCGCGCACCAGTTTCGGCCAAAAGGCGTCGGTCCCCTCGCGCACGGGGTCGAACCAGCCCGGCTCGGCATGAACGATCACCGCCCGCCCGATCCGGTTCAGGTTGCGCGCGGCGGTGACCGATGTCACCGGCTCGATCCCTAGTCGAAGCTCTCGTCCGGGCGCACGCCCCAGAGGTCCGATTTGACCATCCATCCCTTCACCCCCTCCACGCGGGCCCGGCACCAGTCGGCCAGGCATTTTTCGAGCCGCACGATCACCCCCGCCTCGAGCCGCGCCTTGAGCGGCGTTCTGGTATCCGGCCCTACATAAAGCGGCGCGAGATCGGTCACGACAAGTCCGGTGCGCGCGCCGGACAGGAGGCTGTAGTGCATCCAGCCGCCGACCCCGTCCTGATCGCGCACCCG
>RFKM01000117.1 GCA_003694465.1 Alphaproteobacteria bacterium | reverse complement strand
CGCAATTCGTAGAGCTGGCAGAACAGCCCCCAGGCCGGCGCCCTGCGCAGGGTTTCGGGCAGGGGCGCGCGGGCCTCGGGGTCGGCGTGGAAATCGGGCAGACCGGCGGCCTCGGGCGCGCGGTCTTCGCTCACACCGAGGGCGGCGAGAAGCCGCTCTTTCGTTGAGCGGGGCACCTCGCGGCCGTCGTAATGCGTGGTGATGCCGCTCGCCCAGCACAGCGCGTTCAGCCGCTCGTCGTTCATCTCGTGCCTTTCGCGCCCGGGCCGGGTCAGACGGCGTATTGCCGCAGAATGTCGAGCGTGACAACCTCCAGCGCGCGCTGGTGGGTTGCTTCGAGGCGCACCGGCGGGGCGCACCCCTCGTCATGGGCCTGAAGGAAACGCGCCGCCACCACGCACCAGCCATCGCCGGGCTTCAGCCCCGGGAAATCCCACTCCGGGCGCGGGGTGGAAAGATCGTTGCCGACATATTTCGAAAAGGCCAGGAACTCGGCCGTCATCACCGCGCAGACCGTGTGCCGGCCGACGTCTGCGGCGGAGGTGTTGCAATGGCCATCGCGGAAAAAGCCGGTCATCGGATCGGTGCAGCAGGGCTGAAGCGGCCCGCCGAGCACGTTGAGGGGGGCATCCATGGGCGGTTTCATCGGGCAATCTCCGTGATGCGGCGCAGCATGGCGATGATCTCGTCATGCACGCCCGGTTCTTCAAAGGCCCGGTCGGCGGCATTCATGGCGATGACGACGCCGGCGGCGCGGTCGATCCAGATGAACTGGCTGTAGATGCCTTCGGCAAAGACCTCGCCGGGGCGCGCGTCGCGCGGCAACCACCAGTGCAGGGCGTAGCGGGCCTTCATGTCGGGGCGGAAGGGGGCGGCCTCGGTCGTCATCTCGCGCACCCAGTCGGCGGGCACGATCTGCCGGCCCTGCCACCTTCCGCCCTGAAGGATCATCTCGCCGAAGCGGGCATAATCGCGGGTGGTGAGGTTGAGCCCGCCAAGGACGAAGGCATTGCCGTGGCCGTCGGCGAGGTAATATGGATCGCGCTCGAGGCCGAGCGGGGTGAGGATGCGCGCGTTCATCAGCTCCGGGATGCGCCGGCCGGTGGCGCCGCGAATGACCATGCCCAGCACATGGGTGTCGATCGAGACATAATGAAACTCGGTGCCCGGCGGGGCGATGGTTTCGTGCAGGTCGGTGGCGAAATCGTCGAGCGAGCGGCCAAGGGCGAGGGCCCGGCCCATCCGGTTGATGTCGGACCAGAAGTCGAGATAGTCCTCGTTGAAAGCCACCCCGCTCGACATCATCAGAACGTCGCGGATCGTGGCGCCGTCATAGGCCGATCCGGCAAGGCGCGGGGCATAGCGCGTCACCGGATCGTCGAGCGAGGCAATGGCGCCCTCCTCGAGCACGGTTCCCAGCAGGGCGGCAAGGAAGCTCTTGGCCACCGACCAGCTGATGCGCAGGTCGTCGGGGGCGGTGCCGAGGCGGTATTCCTCATGCACGATCTCGCCGCGGCGCAGAACCACCAGCCCGGTGACGTTTCGCCGGGCGATCCAGTCTTCGACATCGGCCGGCAGGGCAATCGGCGTGGCGGCGGCGGGCAGGGGGCTTGGCGCATGCGGCGGCGACGGCATGGGCACGGTGTCGAACATCGTGCCCATGTGCGAGAAGTTCCATACGATCCTGTCTTCGTCGAACAGGGCGTTTACCGCCAGAAGCCGGGCGATTTCCTCGCGCCGGGCCAGCCCCGCGGCGGCGAGCAGCGCCAGAACCAGCGCCAGCGCGAGAAGGGCCCGGCGGCGCATGTCAGAGCGTCTTGTGGGTGCCGTCGCACAGCGGCGCATTGGCCGAGTGCTTGCAGCCGCAGAAGAACACCTTTTTCGAGGCTTCGGCGGTGTATTTCACCGGCGAGAAGCTCGTGCCCTTGTGCGATCCGTCGCAGAACGGCTGGTTTTTCGAACGCCCGCAGGCACACCAGAAATAGGATTTGCCTTCTTCCACTTCGACGGGGAACGGGGCTTTCTGGGCGATTTCGGGAGCGTCAGTCATGCGTGTTTCCTTGTTTGGTCTTGTGATTGCGGGGGAGATGCGCCGGCGGCGACCAGTCAACCCAGCGGCCGTGGAAATCGACCCGCCCGAGGTTGATCCGGTGGTTGCCGGGCCAGACGGTGAGCTGAATCGGCGCGCCTTCGCCCTTGCGCGCATCGCCCTCCATCGAAAGCCGGGCGAGCGGGGCCTGCGGCGTGGCGCGCGCGCCCGCTTCGGCAAAGGCTTCGTCGCATTTGCGATGGGTGAGCGGGCCGAAATACTGCCAGGCGACCGTATGCACGACGAGGTGAATGGCGCCGGGATGCGCCTTGGCGAGGCGCTCTGCCAGCCAATCGCCGGCGTCGCCCCGGTCGACCGGGGCGGTGCAGAGCTTCATCGCCGCGCGGGCGCGTTCGATTCGCCACGGCTGGTCGGGCCAGAGAAACGAGATCAGGCGCTGGGCGTCGTCGGGGTCGTGCGGGTCGAGCGGGGCGATGTCGACGCCGCGCCGGTCGATCACCTCGAGAGGGGTGTCGGGCGGGCAGGGCCCGCGCCACTCCGGATCGAGCCAGACCTCGCTGTCAGGCTTGCCGCGCAGCCCGCAGGCGAGGGCGAGGCTGTATTGGTCCCACATCAGGTTGAGCCCGGCGGCGGCGCCCAGTTCGGAGGCGACGAAGCGTGACAGGCCGAATCCATGGGCGAGCCAATGGGCGGCGGCGATGATCACCGCCGAGCGGCGCACCTCGTTGGTTTGCGGCGGGCTGTCGAGGGCGGTGAGCAGAACGTCTTGATGGTCGCGGAAGGCGCAGTCGATCGCCGCGCCGAGGGTGGCGTCGTCCGGGGCCGGGTTTGGCGGGTAGCAGGCCGAAAGTTCCGGGCAGGCGCCGGTGAGCACCAGCCGATGCAGACCGGCGAGAATCCGCAAGGGCAGCGAGGCGCCCCGGTTGCCGATCTCGCCGGGCCAGTCGCGCATCTTCACCACAACGGGGTTGTCGTAGTCGAGCCGCTCGGCAACGGCGGTGAGCACCCGCGCGGTAAAGGGCGAGCCCAGCGCCCGGTTCGAGCGGGCCTGATCGAGAAAGGCGTCGGCAAGTCTCACCGGAACTTCTCCACCAGTTTCTGAAGCGGCGAGCGCGGGGCGTCTTCCTCCGGGTCGGCGCGGGGGGCGTCGGGCGCCGGCGTCGGGGGGGCGGCCCTGCGCCGCGGTTTGGGCTCGGGCGGGGCCATGCGCCGGGCAACGGCATTCGAAAACTTCGCCCCGTCCCCGGCGGCGAGGAACGG
>RFKM01000116.1 GCA_003694465.1 Alphaproteobacteria bacterium | reverse complement strand
TATCCCGGGGAGCGCGAGGGGCAGCGCCCCTCGCCCCTCTTCCACTGGGGCAATCCCCCACGCGCCCGTGTCAGACCGCCTGGCTGTGCCCTGCGGCCGACATCTCGTAGGCGTCGAACCAGCGGGCAATGATCCGAGCCAGCGGACGGGCGTCTTCGCGGATCGTCAGCACCCCTCCGGAAAGCTCGGTCGTCTCGGGCAGCACGTCTTCGAGCCCCTCCGCCATCGCGGCGAGCGCCTGCGCATCGGCGCCATGCTCGGCGGCCACGGCGTTGAAATCCACCCGGAAGTCGCACAGCAGCTTCTCGATGATCCGCCCACGCAGCCGATCGTCGCCGACGAAAGCATGGCCCCTGGCCACCGGAAGCTCGCCCCGCAAGACCCGCTCCTGATATTTCGAGGTGGCCGGCTCGTTCTGGGCATAGCCCTGCGGGAACCGTCCGATCGCCGAAGCCCCGACCGGGATCATCACCTCTGCCTGATCCTCGGTATAGCCCTGGAAGTTCCGGTGCATGGTGCCGTTGCGATGGGCAATCGCCAGGCCGTCATCGGGGCGGGCGAAATGGTCGATCCCGATTTCCTCGAACCCGTCGGCCAGGAACAGATCGCGCGCGGTGTTGAACAGGTCCAGCCGCTGCTCCGGCGTCGGCAGCGCGTCGGTGGGAATGAGCTGCTGGCGCTTCGACATCCACGGCACATGCGCATATCCGAAAAGCGCGATGCGGTCGGGCCCGAGGTCGATCACCTTCTTCACCGAATCTGTGATCCGCGCCTCGGTCTGATGGGGCAGGCCGTAGAGCAGATCGACGTTCAGCGAGCGGATGCCGCGCGCGCGCAGAAGCTCGACCGCTTCGCGCGTCACCTCGTGGCTTTGCGGACGGCCGATCACCTCCTGGATCATCGGGTCGAAATCCTGCACGCCGATCGAGGCCCGGTTGAACCCGGCCTCGGCGAGCGCATCGATCCGGGCCGCATCCACCTCGGTCGGGTCGATCTCGACCGAGAACTGCGCTCCCTCGGCAAGCGGAGCGACATCGAAGATCGCCCCGGCAAGGTCGGCAATCATCTGCGGCTCGAGCAGCGTCGGCGTGCCGCCCCCCCAATGCAGATGCGAAAGCGTGACCCCGTCGGGAAGATGGGCCTTGATGAGCCTCAGCTCTTTCTGCAGCGTTTCGACATAGGCGCCAACGGGCTCGGCCGTCTTTGTCCCCTGCGTCCGGCAGGCACAGAACCAGCACAGACGGCGGCAGAACGGCACATGGACATAGAGCGAGACCGACGCTCCCTCCGGGATCGCCCGCAGCCATCCGGCCGCCTTGTCCGACCAGTCGCCGGGCTTGAACTGCGGCGCCGTAGGATAGCTCGTGTAACGCGGCACCCGGGCATCGAACAACCCAAGCTTGCGCAGTTGTGATTGAGTCTTCATTGAATTAGCCTCTAGAGGAAACGACGCGCGAAACATTGATCAGGATCAAGTGGGCTCTCCATGACCGATACTTCCATGAAAATTGCGGACAAGAAGTCATGCGAGAACTGCCCGATCCAGCACAGCGCCGTGTGCTCGCGCTGCGAGCCCGATGAACTGCGCCGGCTCGAGGAAATCAAGTATTATCGCTCCTACGAGGCGGGCCAGCCGGTCATCTGGGCGGGCGATCACATGGAATTCGTCGCCTCGGTGGTGAGCGGCATCGCCGCCCTGAGCCAGACCCTCGAGGACGGGCGCACCCAGATGGTCGGCCTGCTGCTGCCATCGGATTTCATCGGCCGCCCCGGGCGCGATTCGGCCCCCTTCGACGTGACGGCGGTGACCGACCTGACGATCTGCTGCTTCCGCAAGAAGCCCTTCGAGGCGCTTCTGGTCAGCACCCCCCATATCGGCCAGCGGCTGCTGGAAATGACCTTGGACGAGCTCGATTCGGCGCGGGACTGGATGACGATCCTCGGCCGCAAGACCGCCCGCGAAAAGATCGCCAGCCTGCTGGCAATCATCGCCCGGCGCAACGCTGCGCTCAACAAGGAGATGCCCGGCAATGGCATGAGCTTCGAACTGCCGCTCACGCGCGAGGCGATGTCGGACTACCTCGGCCTTACCCTCGAAACGGTGAGCCGCCAGATTTCGGCGCTGCGCAAGGCCGGCGTCATCGAGCTCGACGGCAAACGGCGCGTCGTCGTCCCCTCCTACGAGGCGCTGCTGAGCGAAACCGGCGACGATGTCGATGGCGGGATGATCGCCTGAGCGCCCGCCAGCCCTACATCGAGGCCCCTTCCTCGACGGCAAGATCGAAGGCCGCCGCCATCAGCGCCCGGGTATAGGGCGTTTGCGGCGCCTCGAAGATGGCATCGGCATCGCCCGCCTCGACGATGTCGCCCGCCTTCATCACCAGCACCTTGTGGGCCAGTGCCCGCACCACCCTCAGGTCGTGGCTGATGAACACGAAGGCAAGGCCGTGCCGGCGCTGGAGGCTGCGCAACAGCTCGACGATCTGCACCTGAACGGTCATGTCGAGCGCCGAGGTCGGCTCGTCGAGCACCACCAGCTTCGGGCGCAGGATCATCGCCCGGGCAATGGCGATGCGCTGACGCTGACCGCCGGAAAACTCGTGCGGGTAGCGGTGCATCGTTGCCGGGTCCAGCCCGACTTCCTGCATGATCTCGGTCACCATCCTGCGGCGCATGAAATTCGATTCGTAGCCATGCACCCTGAGGCCCTCGGCGATGATCTCCTCGGCGGTCATCCGCGGGCTGAGCGAGCCGTAAGGGTCTTGAAACACGATCTGCATGTCACGGCGCAGCGCGCGCAGCATCCGCCGGTCATGGCGGAAGCGGCCCTGATACCAGTCCTTGAGCGACTGGCCGAAACCCGACCACCCGCCGGCCGCATCGCGCAGGGTTCCCGCGCGCTCGTCGGCCTCGACCTCCTCGTCCGAGCGCACCGCGCGCGAGATGTCGCGCCCCATGAAAACGATCCGCCCCTGCGAGGCGATGAGCCGCGTCAGCGCCAGCGCCAGCGTCGTCTTGCCCGAGCCCGATTCGCCGACGATGCCCACCGTCTCGCCGGCCCGGACCGAGAAGGAGGCATCGTTCACCGCCTTGACGAAGCCCACCGTGCGCCGCAAGAGCCCGCGGGTGATCGGGAACCAGACGCGCAGCCCCCGCACCGAGGCCACTTCGCCAGCCCCTTCGGGCACCGGGTCGGGCCGGCCGGCGGCCTCGGCCGAAAGCAGCATCTGCGTGTAGGGGTGGCGCGGGTTGGCAAAGACGCTTTCCGTCGGCCCGGTCTCGACGATCTCGCCGTCCTTCATCACGCAGACCCGGTCGGCGATCCTGCGCACGATGCCAAGGTCATGGGTGATGAACAGAAGGCTCATGTTGTCCGAGCGGCGCAGCTCGGCCAGCAGTTCGAGAATCTGCGCCTGGATGGTGACGTCGAGCGCCGTCGTCGGCTCGTCGGCAACGAGCAGCCCCGGGTTGTTGGCCAGCGCCATGGCGATCATCACCCGCTGGCGCTGCCCGCCCGAAAGCTGGTGCGGATAGGCGGCAAGGCGCGTTTCCGGGTCGGGAATGCCCACTTTCCCGAGCAGTTCGACGATACGCGCGCGCACCGCCTCGCCCCGCAGCCCCTGATGCAGTTCGATCGACTCGGCCAGCTGCTTCTCGATCGTGTGCAGCGGGTTGAGCGAGGTCATCGGCTCCTGGAAGACGAAGGAAATGTCATTGCCCCGCGCCGCCTGAAGCTCTTTCGCCGAGGCGCCCAGAAGCTCGCGCCCCTCGTAGCGGACCGAGCCGGAAATCCGGGCGCTGTCGGGCAGGAGCGACACCGTCGAAAGCGCGGTGACCGACTTGCCCGAGCCGCTCTCGCCGACCAGCGCCACCGTCTCGCCGCGCCCGACATGGAACGAAACCCCCCGCACCGCCGGATGGTCGCGCCCGTCGTGGCGGAACGAAACCGAGAGGTTTCTGACTTCGAGCAGGCTCATTGGAAGGTCTTTCGCGGGTCGAAGGCGTCGCGCACGCCCTCGAAGATGAAGACCAGCAGCGAGAGCAGCACCGTGAAGGTGGTGAAGGCCGTGAAGGCCAGCCACGGCGCGCCGAGATTGGCCTTGGCCTGACGCGTGAGCTCGCCCAGCGAGGGCGCCGAGGCCGGCAGGCCGTAGCCGAGATAGTCGAGCGCCGCGAGCGTGCCGATGGTGCCGGTGATGATGAAGGGCAGCATGGTCAGCGTCGCCACCATGGCGTTGGGCAGCATGTGGCGGAACATGATCGTCCGGTTCGACACGCCGAGGGCCTTGGCGGCGCGGACGTATTCGAAGTTGCGCGCCCGCAGGAACTCGGCCCGCACCACGCCCACCAGCGCCGGCCAGCCGAACAGCACGGTGACGAAGACCAGAAGCCAGAAACTTCGGCCCAATATGGCGAACAGGATGATGATGACATAGAGCGACGGGGTCGAGCCCCAGATCTCGAGCGCGCGCTGGAAGATCAGGTCGATCCAGCCGCCGAAATAGCCCTGCACCGCCCCGGCGGCAATGCCGATGGCGCTGGTCAGCACCGTGACGATCAGCGTGAACAGGACCGAGAGCCGGAAGCCGTAGATCACCCGCGCCAGCACGTCGCGCGAGGTGTCGTCGGTGCCCAGCCAGTGCTTCGAATCCGGGGGCGAGGGCGCCGGGCCGCCAAGATCGTTGATCGTGTCATAGGAATAGGGGATCGGCGGCCAGAGAATCCAGCCGCGCCGGATCGTCTTGCCCCCGATCTCGCCATCGGCGGCATCGGCGATCACCGCTTCGGGGTCGTCGAAACAGGCCTCCTGCCCCTCGCTGATGATCAGGCATTGCACCTCGATATCGCTGTAGACGGCCTCGGTGCGGAAATCGCCCCCGAAAGCAGTTTCGGGGTAGAAACGCAGGATCGGCATGTAGAACCCGCCGGAATAGCGCACGAGGATGGGCTTGTCGTTGGCGATCACCTCGGCAAAGAGCGACAGGCCGAACATCACGAGGAAGATCACCAGCGACCAGAAGGCACGCCGGTTGCGCCGGAAATTGCGCCAGCGCCGCTGGTTGAGCGGCGAAAGCCGGAAGCGCCCGCCGCCCTCCCCGGGGGGGACCACGGGCGCCGGCGCCGTCTGGCCCGGCAGGCGCTCTTCCTCGAGCGCGGCGGATGCGGCCTCGTGACGGTCCACTTCTCAGCCCTCCCGCCGCTCGAAGTCGATCCGCGGATCGACGAAGACATACATCAGGTCGGACAGGATCCCGACGACGAGCCCGACGAGGCCGAAGACGAACAGCGTGCCGAAGATGATCGGATAGTCGCGCGCCACCGCCGCCTCGAACCCGAGCCGGCCCAGCCCGTCGAGCGAGAAGATCGTCTCGATGATCAGCGAGCCGCCGAAGAACACCCCGATGAACAGCGCCGGAAAGCCGGAAATGACGATCAGCATGGCGTTGCGGAAGACATGGCCATAGAGCACCCGCCGTTCGCTCAGCCCCTTGGCGCGGGCGGTGACGACGTATTGCTTCTTGATTTCGTCGAGAAAGGAATTCTTGGTGAGCAGCGTCAGCGTCGCAAAGCTCGAGATCGTCGAGGCCAGCACCGGCAGGGTGATGTGCCAGAAATAATCGGCCACTTTGCCGAGCAGGCTGAGCTCTTCCCAGTTGTCGGAGGTGAGCCCGCGCAACGGGAAGATCTGCCAGTAGCTGCCGCCGGCAAAGAGCACCAGCAGCAGGATCGCGAACAGGAAGCCCGGGATGGCATAGGCGACGATGATCAACCCCGAGGTCACGGTATCGAAGCGCGAGCCGTCGCGCACCGCCTTGCGGATGCCCAGCGGGATCGAGACGAAATAGGCGATCAGCGTCGACCAGAGGCCCAGCGTGACCGAAACCGGCAGCTTTTCGGCGATCAGCCCGAACACCCCCACCGAGCGGAAATAGCTTTCGCCGAAGTCGAGGCGCAGGTAGCGGCCCATCATCTCGAGAAAGCGCTCGGCGGCGGGAATCTTTTCCTTGTGGCAGGCCGGATCTTCAAGGCTCGGCGTGCCCTCGAAGCCGGCGTCGCAGACGATGCGCGAAAAGCCCATCTCGATTTCCAGCCGGTCGAGAAACTCCTTCGGCAACCCGCGGGCGCCGAGGTATGTGTCCTCCCCGGCGGTCGAGGCATCGGCGGCCTCGCGCCCGCCCCCGGTGACGGCATCGAACACGTCGCCCTCGCCCTCCATCTGGGCGATGATCTGCTCGATCGGCCCGCCGGGCACGAACTGGGTGAGCGTGAAGTTGATGACCATGATCCCGAACAGCGTGGGAATGACCAGCAACAACCGCCTCAGGATATAGGCGCCCATGGTGCTCCTTGCCTGCCGCGCCTACCTCAGCGCCCCCGACGCCTTCAGCGCCTGATATTTTTCCTCGTTGAACCACCAGTAGTCGAGATAGCCCAGGTTGTAAGGGGCGATCGTCTCGGGGTGCTCGAACATGTCGTAATAGGCCACGGTGTGCACGTCCTTGTACCATTGCGGCACGGTGAAGCGCAGGGCCCGCAGTGTCCGGTCGAGCGCCCGCATGGCGGCGATCATCTCTTCGCGGGAGCGGGCGTTCTTGGCCACCTCGATGAGCGCATCGACGGCCGGATGGGCAAGGCCCGCGGTATTGAACAGGCTGATGTCGGCCTCCTTCGAGCCGAACATCTGCTCGAGCCCCGAGCCGGCCTCGTAGCCGATCGACAGATGGTCGGTGATCAGGTCGAAATCGAACGAGCGGGCGCGCTCGACATATTGCGCGGTATCGACCCGGTTCAGAACCGCATCGACCCCGAGCGCCTTGAGATTCTCGATGAAGGGCTGATCGACGCGGTCGAAGGCGGGCGAATACTCGAGGAACTCGACGCGCAGCGTCTCGCCGGCGGCGTTGCGGCGGATGCCGTCGTCGCCCACGGTCCAGCCGGCCTCGTCAAGCAGCCGAGAGGCGATGCGCAGCTGCTTGCGGTCAAGCTGGCGCTTGCCCGAGACCGGCGGCATCACCGCCTCGTCGGTCAGCACGCCCGGCGGCAGGATGTCGGCCAACGGTTCGAGCACCGCCAGCTCTTCCGGGCTCGGCTTGCCCTTCGCCTCGTTGTAGGAATTGGTCGCAAAGCCGGTGATCCGGGCATAGAGGCCATAGAACAGCGTCTCGTTCGACCATTCGAAGTTGAACATCCGCTGGATCGCCTCGCGCACGCGGATGTCCTGAAACTTTTCGCGCCGCAGGTTGAACACCCAGGCCTGCCCCGAGGCCTGCGCCCCGTTGGGCAGCTCGGCCTTGACGACGGTTCCGTTCTTCACCGCGTCGAAATCGTAACCCGTCGCCCATTGTTTCGAGCTGTTCTCGATGCGGAAGGTATAGGCACCGGCCTTGAAGCCTTCGAAGGCGGCATCGCTGTCGGCGAAATACTCGACGCGGATGGTGTCGAAATTGTACTGCCCACGCTTGAGCGGCAGATCCTTCGCCCAGTAGTCCGGGTTGCGCCGGTAGACCACGCGCTCGTTGGTGACGTAGCTGTCGAGCACATAGGGGCCGGTGCCGAGAATCGGCGTGTCGTTCGATTCGTCGAGGCGGTAGTTGTTCGCCTCCATGAAGGCCTTGGAGAGCACCGGCGTCGCCCCGGCCTGGTCGATCCGGTCACGCAGGGAACTGTCGGGCTGGAAGGTAAATTTCACGTGCCGCTCGTCCAGCGCCTCGACCTTCGAGATGATCCGCGCCACCCCCTCGCGGAACGAGGGCAGGCCCTGTTCCATGAACAGGTTGTGGGTGAACACCACGTCTTCTGCCGTCACCGGCGTGCCATCGGAAAACCTCGCTTCCGGGCGCAGGGTGAAGATCACCCATGACTGGTCGGCCGGATATTCGAGGCTCTCGCAGATGAAACAATAGGAAACCCCGATCTCGTCGTCGGTGCTGGTCATCAGCCGCTCGACCGGCAGCGAGGCGCCCCACGCGGCCACGCCCTTGCGGCTGTAGGGGTTGAAACTGTCGAAGGTGCCCTGCGTCCAGAGCGCGATCTCGCCGCCTTTCGGCGCATCGGGGTTCACATAGTCGAGATGGCTGAAATCGGCGGGGTATTTCGGCGTGCCGAAGAACGAATAGGCATGAGAGCGGATGGTTTCCTCGGCGCTGGCGGCCAGGGCGCTCAGAAGAAGGACCAGCGCGGCAAGGGGCAGGACAAGCCAGGGCAACAGGGGGGCGGGGGCGGTTGCGGCCCTAGCGCTGCTGCGGGAAGAGATGGGTTTGCGCTGCATCGTGATCCTCCGGCCATGCGGGGCTTCTGCCCGTTCCGCAATACAGGCTAAAGGGTCGGGCGCGCTCGATGCAAGGCGAGAGTTCGTGAACCCCAGACGCGGGCCAAAACGAAAGCGGCCGCGCCCCGAGGGCACGGCCGCCTGTCAGTGTTGTCGGATCGGTTAGCCGCCGATCGTCGCCAGATAGGCAATCAGGTTGGCGCGATCTTGCGGCTTTTTCAGGCCCGCAAAGGTCATCTTGTTGCCGGGCGCATAGGCCTTGGGGCTGGTCAGCCATTCGTTCAGGCGCTCGGGCGTCCACTCGCCGCCGAGGCCCTTGAGGGCGTCGGAATAGTTGAAGCCCGCAACCGAGGCCACCGGGCGCCCGACCACGCCATAAAGCGTCGGGCCGGTCGCATTGGCGCCATCCTCGAGCTTGTGGCAGGCCTTGCACTTGCCGAAGACCTTCTTGCCCTTGCCGGCATCGGCGGCGGCGTAGAGATCGGCAAAGGAGACTTCCGCCGGCGCTTCGGCCTCGGCGCCGGCCTGATCGCCTTCCGCGGCGGCGATGACATAGCCGCGCTCGGCATGCTCCGCATCGCCGTGGCCCTCGCCGCCAAGGCCGTAGAGCGTGTTTGCCCCCCAGTTGACGAAGAGCAGAATAAGCAGGGCGCCGGCGACGCTGGCACCAAACTTGATCAAGTTGGTCGTGTTGAACATGTCGCGATCCTGAGGTTCCTGAAGTCCCACGCCTTCTAGCCGCTTCCATTGTCGCGTTTCAAGAGATATGACGCGCGACCAAATGCCATAATCTGAATATTCGCATCCACGCGCCGCAAATCCGGGCGCCGCAGACACAGGAAAGGACCCCGGCATGGGCGGACTCATCGCGTTTCAGGGAGAACCGGGCGCCTATTCGCACGAGGCCTGCCGCAAGGCGCGCCCCGAGATGGAAGCCCTGCCCTGCGCCACCTTTGAAGAGGTGATCGACGCCGTGCGCGAAGGGCGGGCCGACCAGGCGATGCTTCCGGTCGAAAACTCGACCTATGGGCGCGTTGCCGACATTCACCGCCTGCTGCCCGAAAGCGGCTTGCACATTCTCGACGAAGCCTTCGTGCGGGTGCGCATCAACCTGCTCGGCCTGCCCGGCACCCGCCTCGAAGACATCAAGACGGTGCGCGCCCATCTCGTGCTGCTGCCGCAATCGGCCGGGTTCCTGCGCAAACACGGCATCACCGGCCATCCGGCCGCCGACAGCGCCGGCGCCGCCGCCGATCTGGCGCGCAACCGCACGCCAGGCGAGGGTGTGCTGGCCTCGACGCTGGCCGCCGAGATTCACGGGCTCGACGTGCTCGCCCGCGACATCGAGGACCACGGCCACAACACCACCCGCTTCCTGATCATGGGCCGGGAGCCTGACCTGACCCGGCGCGGCGCGCACGGCATGATGACCACCTTCGTCTTCGAGGTGCGCAACATCCCGGCGGCGCTTTACAAGGCGCTCGGCGGCTTTGCCACCAACGGGGTCAACATGACCAAGCTCGAAAGCTACATGCTTGACGGCAGCTTCACGGCAACGCGCTTCTACGCCGATATCGAGGGCCACCCCGACGACAGGCCGGTGCAGCTCGCCCTCGACGAGCTTGCCTATTTCACCAACAATCTCGACATCCTCGGGGTCTATCCCGCCGATCCGCGCCGCTACCGGAAGGGCTGAACCGCTCAGGCCCGCCCGTTGGCCCGGCGTTCGAGTTCCTCGGCAAAATCGCCGACCCGGTGGCGGAAGCGCTTGAGCACCGAAGTGCGGGCCAGTTTCATCGACTGGATCATCAGCCGGGCCGGAATCGTCTTCGGGCGCGCGTCGATGGTCAGGTTGAGCCGCGTTCGATTGCGCGACATGGCGATGAGGTCGATCTCGAGGCGCATTTCGAGCCCGGCCGAGCGAATCAGCGCCGCAACCCGCTCGGGCGTCTGCAATTCGGTCATCTCGATCTCGGCCTCGCGCTTCTTGCCCCGGTAGCCAAAAGCCGCGTGCCAGGAACTGCCCACCCCGACCTCGGCCAGCGAATCGGTGCGCTGCACCTCGGCGCCGCGCCGCAGCGCCGCCCGCTCGAAGTGGTCGAAATCGGTGATCTGCTCGAAAACCGCCTCGATTGGCGCCGAAATATCCTCTCTCGTGGCCATTTTCATGGCTTCTGCCCTTCTGTCTGCCCTGCTGCACGCGGCGAAACTCTCGCCGCTATCCGCCTCGGACGCAAGCGGCAACTTCCCGGCGCATGCCGGGCGGTTGATCTGCGGGCGCGATGACCCGCACCGATTTTAGCTTGTGGTTGCAATAGGAATAGAAATAACGCCTCATGCGAGAGAAGGAAGGGAAAGGGGCATGGCCGACAAGTCGATCCCACGCGAACAGTCTGATCGGCCCGGCCGGCCCGCGCCCCGGATCCACCTGCGGATCATGGCAACGACCGATGTGCACATGCACCTCTTGCCCTTCGACTACGAAACGGGCCGGACAACGGCGGCCCACGGCCTCGCCCGGACGCTCACGCTGATCCGCGCATCCCGGGCCGAGGTCGACAACGCGCTGCTGTTCGACAACGGCGATTTCCTGTTCGGCAACCCGATGAGCGACGCGATCCTGCGCAACATGATGCGCGGCCGGCGGGAAGTGCGCGGGTTTCACCCGATCGTCCGGACCATGGCGCGGGTCGGCGTCGATGCCCTCAATCTCGGCAACCACGACTTCGACCAAGGGCTGGAATTTCTCGGGCAGGTGCTCGATGGCGCGCCCTTCCCGGTGATCGCCTCGAACCTGACGCTGCGCCCCGTGCCCGGGGCCGAATCGGCGCCACGACCGGCGATCCTGCCCTTCGCCCTGCTCGAGCGGCAACTGCGCGATACCGAGGGCAACAGGCACACCCTGAAGATCGGAGTCGCCGGTTTCCTGCCGCCGGATTCGATCGCCGGGCTTTATCGAGGGCCGTTCCGGCCGGAATACCAGGATATCGTCGAGCGCGCCCGTCTCCTCGTTCCCCAGTTGCGGGCGCTCGGCGCCGATGTGGTGGTGGTCCTTGCACATAGCGGCATCGGCAGCGGCATTCACATACCGATGATGGAAAACGCGATCCTGCCGCTGGCGCGCATCGAGGGAATCGACGCGCTGGTCGGCGGCCATACGCACCAGCTCTTTCCCGACGCCGCGCGCCCATGGCCTGAAGGGGTCGATGCCGCGCAAGGCCTCATACACGGCACCCCGACGGTTCTGCCGGGTTTCTGGGGCTCGCACCTCGGCGAGATCGACCTGACCCTCGCCCCCCGGCCCGGTGGCGGCTGGCATGTCGAAACGGGCCGCGCAAGGGCCCGCCCGGCCCTGCAGCACGATGCCGATACAACGCAGGTCGTTCCCGCTGCCATGCCCGACCGGAAGTTCGCGCGCTATCTGCGCCGCCTCCATGACGCGATGATCGCGCGTTCGCAGGAGGTCGTGGGCGAGACCCGCGTGCGCCTGCATTCCTATTTCTCGGCCATCGGCCCCTCGATGGCGCTCGATGTCGTCCACCGGGCGAAGCTCGACTGGGCCCGGCGCGCACTGGAAGACACGCCCCTCGAGGGCCTGCCGCTGGTCGCCACGGCCTCGCCGTTCAAGGCCGGCGGCATTGCAGGCCCGGAGCACTTCACCGACATCGCCCCCGGCCCGATCACATGGCTCGCGCTCAGCAGCCTTTACAACCACCTCAACGAATTGTGCATTGTGAGAATGACCGGCGCAGAGCTGGCGGACTGGCTCGAACGCGCCGCGAGCCTCTATCAGCGCATCGAACCCTTCGGCGGCGACCAGCCCCTGTTCGCGCCGATGACCCCGCTTTACCGTTTCAAGGCGCTTGCCGGGTGCAGTTACGAATTCGACCTCTCGGCGCCGGCCCGCTACACCGTGGCCGGCCAGCTGTCCGACCCTGCCGCCACTCGGGTGCGCCGGCTCGAGGTCGACGGCGTGCCGCTGGAGCCGAACGATTCGGTGCTGGTGGTGACGACGATGTTCCGGGCCGCCGGCGGTGGCGGCTACCGGCGCGTGCGCCCCGGCGCGGTGGTGTACCGGGGCCGGGAGACCGCCCGCGAGGTCCTCGCCGAGCATCTTGGCGCGCGCGGCCCGGTCGAGGGCCCGCCGCTGGCCGCGTGGCGCCTCGCGCCGGTGGCCGGTGCCGCCGCCACCTTCCTTTCGTCGCCCCGCGCGGCTGAAACCCTGCCCGTCGAGGGGTTTGAGCTGAGCGCCGGCGAACCGACGGAAGACGGCTTTCGGCGCTACCGCCTTGCGCTGGACAAAGAGGTTTCCTATATGGCGGAGCGAGAGGTTGGCGCGGGCGAGCGCCTCGCCAACCCGGTCAGGTCCGGAAGGAAGCAGCCGTAACGAGCCCCGCTTGGGTCGCTGTCCAACCTCTCACCCCTCCCCAAGCCGAAATGGCCGGTCCAGCGGCCGGACCGCGGCCCGCTCCCCCTCGGGCAGCGCCGCACAAAGCTCGGCGTTGCTGCGCCCGAGAAGCGGGTGGCGCCAGTCGGGCCAGACTTCGGCGGCGGGAACGAGCACGAAGGCCCGATCCTGCAGGCGGGGATGGGGAAGCAGCAGCTCCTGCGGCGCCTCGCGGCGCTGGCGTTCCGGCGGAAGCCCGATCCAGCGGGCGAGCGTTTCGGCATCGGGCAAGATCAGGTCATCGAAGGCGATGAGATCGAGGTCGAGCGTGCGGTCGGACCAGCGCCTTTCGCGCACCCGCCCGAACTGCCGCTCGATGGCGTGCAGCCGGCCCAGCAGCGCCGCCGGCCCGAGGGCCGAACGCAGCAAAACGGCGGCGTTGACGACATCCGCCCCGGCCCCCGCCGGCACGAAGGGCGTCAGGAACAGCCGACTCGCCACAATCGGCTCCAGCCCCTCGCCCGCCAGCGCCGCAAGCGCCGCGGCAACGGTTTCGGCCGGGCTTCCGGCCGATGACGTTGCGTTGCTTCCCAGCGCGACAAGCGCTTTTCCGCCGGTCTGCGGGCCCGGGTCCGGTTGCGGCATGGCGCCGTTCTCCTATATTGTCCGTGTTTCGCCGGACCCTTTCTGTTACCACTCACGCAACCCCCCGGCGACCCGGAATTCGAAAGGATTTTGGTATGTTCTACAGAGACGACCGCCTTGCGCTGTTCATCGACGGCTCGAACCTCTATGCCGCGGCCAAGGCGCTGGGTTTTGACATTGATTACAAGTTGCTGCGCCAGGAATTTGCCCGCCGTGGCAAACTGCTGCGCGCGTTTTACTACACCGCACTTCTGGAAAGCGACGACTATTCGCCGATCCGCCCGCTCGTCGACTGGCTGCACTACAACGGGTTCAGCATGGTCACCAAGCCGGCCAAGGAGTTCACCGACTCGATGGGCCGGCGCAAGGTGAAGGGCAACATGGACATCGAGCTGACCATCGATGCGATGGAAATCGCGCCCTACGTCGACCACATCGTGCTGTTTTCGGGCGATGGCGATTTCCGCCCGCTGGTCGAGGCGCTGCAGCGCAAGGGCGTGCGGGTTTCGGTCGTCTCGACGATCCGAAGCCAGCCGCCGATGATCGCCGATGAGCTTCGCCGGCAGGCCGACAATTTCATCGAGCTCGACGACCTGCGCGAAGTCATCGGCCGCCCGCCGCGCGAGCCGCGCGAAGATCTGCGCGCCCCGCTCGAGGACGAACGGCTCGATCCCTGAGCGCGTGCGATGGAAACGGGGGGTCATGGCCAGTGGGCCGTGGCCCCCTTTTTCGTGCCCGCCCTACCCTTGCACTGGACGCGCCGCGGCCAAGCGAATACCCATGGGCGCGAACAGGAGTTGCCGATGACCAAGCCAAAGCTCACCCTCTATCTCGCCGCGCCGCGCGGCTTCTGCGCCGGGGTCGACCGGGCGATCAAGATCGTCGAGATGGCCATCGAGAAATGGGGCGCGCCGATCTACGTGCGCCACGAGATCGTGCACAACAAGTTCGTCGTCGATGAACTGCGCGCCAAGGGGGCCGTTTTCGTCGAGGAGCTCGACGAATGCCCCGACGACCGGCCGGTGATCTACTCGGCCCACGGCGTGGCCAAATCGGTGCCCGCCGAGGCCAACCGGCGCAAGATGATCTATGTCGATGCCACCTGCCCGCTGGTCAGCAAGGTTCATATCGAGGCCGAACGCCACCACAACAACGGCCTGCAGATGGTGATGATCGGCCATGCCGGCCACCCGGAGACGATCGGCACCATGGGGCAGCTTCCCGAAGGCGAGGTGCTGCTGGTCGAAACCGTCGAAGACGTCGCCCGCCTCGCCCCGCGCGACCCCGAGCGCCTTGCCTTCATCACCCAGACCACCCTTTCGGTGGACGACACGAAAGACATCGTCGCTGCCCTTCGGGCGCGCTTTCCGGCGATCGTCGGCCCCCACAAGGAAGACATCTGCTATGCCACGACCAACCGGCAGGAGGCCGTCAAGGCGATCGCCCCCAAGGTCGATGCCCTGCTGGTGATCGGCGCGCCGAACTCTTCCAACTCGCGCCGCCTTGTCGAGGTCGCCCGCGCCAAGGGCTGCGCCTATGCCCAGCTGGTCGGGCGCGCCGACGAAATCGACTGGGAAGCGCTGGGCAATGCGCGCTCGGTCGGCGTGACCGCCGGCGCCTCGGCCCCGGAACTTCTGGTCGACGAGGTCGTGGCCGGGTTCCGCGCCCGCTACGACGTCAGTGTCGAAACCGTCGAGACCGCCCGCGAGAACGTCGAATTCAAGGTCCCGCGCGTGCTGCGCGAAGACGCCTGAGCCCGCCGGCCATGGTCGAACTCATCGCCCATACCGACGGCGCCTGTTCGGGCAACCCCGGCCCCGGCGGCTGGGGGGTTCTGCTCGAGGCGGTGAAGGACGGCGCCGTGGTCAAGACGCGCGAGCTCAGCGGCGGCGAGGCCGAGACCACCAACAACCGGATGGAGCTGATGGCGGCGATCATGGCGCTCGAAACCCTCGACCGCCCCTCGGCCATCACCATCGTGACCGATTCGGCCTATGTGAAGAACGGGGTGACCTCGTGGATTCACGGCTGGAAGAAGAACGGTTGGAAGACCGCGGCGAAGAAGCCGGTCAAGAATGCCGACCTCTGGCAGCGCCTCGACGCCGCGCAAGCCCGCCACCGGGTGACGTGGAAATGGATCAAGGGCCATGCCGGGCACGACGGCAACGAGCGCGCCGACGAACTCGCCCGCGCCGGGATGGCGCCGTTCAAGGCTGCCTGAGCGCCGGCCTCAGGTGCTGCGCAGCGAGGCCCAGAAGCTCAGGCCCAGCACAACCACTACGCCGACGAGCGATCCGATCACCGAAAGCCAGACCGCCGGCACATGGATCAGCCACGGAAACAGCGCCCCGCCGATGACCGCGCCGAGCAGGCACCAGCCCACGAAGCGCGCCTTGCTCTTGCGCAGATCGACGGCGTTGAGCACGAAGAGCGCCACCAAAAGGCCAATGACGACCGAGATCAAAAGCAGTTTCAACGTCTCTCCTCCCGTGTTTTCGACAGCTGGTATTTCGGGCCATGATGGGCGCCGGGCGGCTCATTTCAAGAAAAAATGAAGCCGGGCGCGGCGCGGGGGCACCGCCTCAGCCCTTGTCGGTGAGCACGCGCCAGAGCCAGATCAGCAAGATCGCGCCCAGCACCGCCCCGATGAAGCCTGCCGCAACCCCGGTCAGCACCAGCAGAAACCGCAGCACGGCGCCGCCGATCAGCGCGCCGAGTATCCCCACCGCGATGGTGGTGATCGGGTCCGCCTCGACCTTCATGAGGCGGGTGGCGACAAAGCCGGCCGCGATGCCGATGATGATGAGAAAGATCACTTGCATGAGGCAGATATGGGGCGCGGGCCGGCCATGTCAAAGCCTCAGGTGCACCGCGCGACCACGTATTCGGCCATGTCGGACAGCATCTCGCGGATCGGGTCGTCAGGCAGCGCCGCCAGCGCCGCCTTCGCCCGCCCCGCCCAGGCCAAGGCCTCGGCCCGCGTCGCCTCGAGGCTGCCGTGCCGCTCCATCAGCGCCAGCGCCGTCTCGAGGTCGCCCTCCTGCTGGCGCCCCTGCTCGATGGTCCGCACCCAGAAGGCCCGCTCCTCGCCCTCGGCGGCGGCGATCGCCTTGATCAGCGGCAGGGTCAGCTTGCGGTCGCGGAAATCGTCGCCGAGGTTCTTGCCGATCTTCGCCTCGGGGCTGAAATCGAGCAGATCGTCGGCAATCTGGAAGGCAATGCCCAGCGCATCGCCATAGTCATGCAGGGCGCTCCGGGCCGCCGCGCCCGCCTCGCTGATCACCGCCCCCACCTCGCAGGCCGCGGCAAACAGCGCCGCCGTCTTGCCGCGCACCACCTGCAGATAGACGGATTCGTCGGTGCTCAGGTTCTGCGCCGCCGTCAGCTGCAGAACCTCGCCCTCGGCAATGGTCGCCGCCGCGTCCGACAGGATCCGCAAGACATCCAGCTTGCCGGTTTCGGTCATCAGCTGGAAGGAGCGCGCAAAGAGGTAATCGCCCACCAGCACCGACGACTTGTTGTCCCACAGCAGGTTGGCGGTGGGCCGGCCGCGGCGCTTTTCCGAGCCGTCCACCACGTCGTCGTGCAGCAGCGTCGCCGTGTGGATGAATTCGACCGTCGCCGCGAGCCGGATGTGGTGCTCGCCCCGATAGCCCAGCAGCCGCGCCGAAGCCAACGTCAGCATCGGGCGCAGACGCTTTCCGCCGGCGTCGATGAGATGGGCCGTGACCTCGGGAATGCGCGGCGCATGACGCGACGTCATCCGCTCGCGAATCAGCGCGTTCACTGCCGCAAGATCGTCCGCGAGGTGCCGTGCCAGCCTCTCGTGCGGCCGATGTGCCGTCTCGTCGCGCATTGTCACCGTTCCGTGTTCCCGCCGCATCGTTCCTCGACCTTTGGGGAAAGACCCGTTAAGCCTTTGAGGATGAAAGAGCTTCTTCGCACCACGGATCCGACGGTCATCGCCTTCGCCACGGCACTTCTGGACGGCGAAGGTATAGCCGCCTTTGCCCTCGACGTCCATATGAGCACGCTGGAAGGGTCGGTTGGCATATTGCCGCGCCGGCTTTGCGTGCGCGATGGTGATTTCTGGCGCGCGCGCCTCGTTCTGCGCGACAACGGCATTGCCTGCCTGGAGGAGTGAATGAGCCGCGAGAGCGCCGGCCCGGCCGACCTGACGCAAGACCGGTTTCTGGGCGGGCGCGTCACGCTGCGCCAGCCTCGCCACGGCTACCGCGCCGGGGTCGACCCGGTGCTGCTCGCCGCGGCCACGCCCGCGCGCGCAGGCCAGAGCGTGCTCGATCTGGGTTGCGGCGTCGGCGCGGCGGCGCTCTGCCTCGGGGCGCGGGTCGGCGGGCTGCAGCTTGTCGGCGTCGAGCGCCAGCCCGAATACGCCGCCCTCGCCCGCCGCAACGCCGCCGAGAACGCCCTTGCCTTCGAGGTGCACGAGGCCGATCTCGCCGCGCTGCCCGAAGCGGTCAAGGCCCGCGCCTTCGACCATGTGATCATGAACCCGCCCTATTATCGGCCCGAGGCAGCCACGCCTTCGGACGATGCCGGGCGCGCCGGCGCGCTGTTCGAACAAACCCCGCTTGCCAGCTGGATCGACGCTGCCACCCGGCGCCTGCGCCATCGCGGCTGGCTCACGCTCATCCAGCGCGCCGACCGGGTGCCCGAGGTCTTGCGCGCCCTTGACGACCGGCTCGGCAGCGTCATGCTCAAGCCCCTGTTGCCGCGCGAGGGCCGGCCCGCCGCGCTGGTCATCGTCCGGGCGCGCAAGGGCGGGCGGGCGCCGTTCCGCCTGCTTGCGCCCCTCGTCCTG
>RFKM01000115.1 GCA_003694465.1 Alphaproteobacteria bacterium | reverse complement strand
GGCGAGGGCGTGCCGGGGGCCGGCGCCTTGGGGGCCACGAAGGCGGCCGCCGGCGGTTCGGCCATTTCCACCTGCCGCGCTGCCGGCGCCTCGGGCATCGGGCGCGATTGCGGCTGGTAGGCCGGCTCGGGCAGATCGTCGGCGGGGAAATCGTCGCTGAAGTTGTCTTCAGCGAAGATGTCCTCAACCTGCTCTTCCGCCGCGGCGGCGACCGGGTCGAGCGCCTCGTCGAAGAAATTCGGCTGTTCGGCCTCGGCCAGCGGCTGGCCGGCGTCGATCGCGGCGCTGGCGGCGATCACCGAGGGCGCCTCGGCCTCGAGCTTTTCCTCGACCTCGCGCGGGGCGTGGAGCGGCTCGGACAGGCGGCGGCGCGCCACCGGGATGTCGGTGACGGCCTCGTTGGCGTCGATGCCGGTGGCCACGACCGAAACCCGCATCGTGCCTTCCATCTCGGGCTCGAGGGTCGAGCCGACGATGATGTTGGCGTCCGGGTCCACCTCTTCGCGGATCCGGTTGGCGGCCTCGTCGAGTTCGAACAAGGTCAGGTCGTGCCCGCCGGTGATGTTGATGAGCACGCCGCGCGCGCCCTTGAGGCTGATCTCGTCGAGCAGCGGGTTGGCGATGGCCTTCTCGGCGGCCTGAATGGCGCGGTCTTCGCCGCTGGCCTCGCCGGTGCCCATCATCGCCTTGCCCATCTCGTCCATCACCGCGCGCACGTCGGCGAAGTCGAGGTTGATGAGGCCGGGGCGGACCATCAGGTCGGTCACGCCCTTGACGCCCTGATAGAGCACGTCGTCGGCCATGGCGAAGGCCTCGGTGAAGGTGGTCTTCTCGTTGGCGAGGCGGAACAGGTTCTGGTTGGGAATGATGATCAGCGTGTCGACCATCTTCTGCAGCGCCTCGACGCCGGCCTCGGCCTGACGCATGCGCTTGGCGCCCTCGAACTGGAACGGCTTGGTGACGACGCCGACGGTGAGCACGCCGAGCTCGCGCGCCGCCTGCGCGATGATCGGCGCGGCGCCGGTGCCGGTGCCCCCGCCCATGCCGGCGGTGATGAAGCACATGTGCGCGCCGGCAAGGTGCTCGACGATCTGTTCGATGCTCTCCTCGGCCGCGGCCGCCCCGACCGAGGCGCGCGCCCCGGCGCCCAGACCTTCGGTCACCTTGATGCCCATCTGGATGCGGTTCTGCGCCTTCGACTGGGCCAGCGCCTGGGCGTCGGTATTGGCGACGACGAAATCGACCCCTTCGAGGGCCTTCTCGATCATGTTGTTGACGGCGTTGCCGCCGGCCCCGCCAACGCCGAAGACCGTGATCCGCGGCCGCAAGTCATCTTGTACGGGCATGGTGAGGTTCAATGTCATGATCGTTCCGCCTGTCCTTCTGTTCGCGCCCGTCCGCGGCGCGCCTGTGGATTCAACTGTTCCGTCCCACCACTTCCGGGTGAGCTGCCTGCCCCCGAAGGGTAGCGGCGTTTTGGCCCGAGGTCACGCGAAAAAAGCCGCCGAGCAGGGCAAATTCGGGGCGAATATGGTATGTTTCCAATGGCGATGGGCAACATTTCGCCTGTCCGGGCGCCGCGGCCGGGGCCCGCCTGCGCGCTGCGGCCTACCAGTTGTCGCGAAACCATTTCATCGCCCGGCGCAGGCTGCGCGCCGGATAGCTTTCGGTCGGCACGTCGAAATCCCACCATTCGTCCTGCGGATGGGCGGCAAAGAGGCACAGGCCGACGGCGCTCGAGAAGGCCCCGCCGGTCACCGCCTGCGGCAGCCCCTGCACGCGCAGCGGCCGGCCGATGCGCACCCGCTGGCCGAGGATCTTCGGCGCCAGCCCGTCGAGCCCCGGGATCTCGCTGCCTCCGCCGGTCAGCACGATCTGCTGGCTGGGCAGCGCCGAGAACCCCGCCGCCTCGAGCCGGTCGCGCACGTCTTCGAGAATTTCCTCGACCCGCGGGCGCATGATGCCGATGAGTTCCGAGCGGCTGACGGTGCGCCGGTCGTGCTCCCAGTCGCCGGTCGTCCCGCCGATCTCGATGCGCTCGCGGTCGTCCATGCCGGTGGCCTGCACCCCGCCGTAAAGCGTCTTGATCCGCTCGGCCACGGCCATCGGCACCTGCAGGCCCTTGGAAATGTCGGAGGTGACATGCTCGCCGCCGAGCCGGACGCTGTCGGCATAGATCATGTGCTTTTTCATGAAGATCGAGATGCCCGTCGCGCCGGCGCCCATGTCGATGCAGGCGGCGCCGAGCTCCTGCTCGTCCTCGACCAGCGCCGCCTTGCCGGCGACATAGGCCGCGCTGGCCAGCCCCGCGACCTCGAGATCGCAGCGCTTGATGCAGTGGATGACGTTGCGCACGACGTGGGAATCGACGGTGACGACATGGACATCGACCGAAAGCCGGTTGCCGATCTGCCCGCGCGGGTCGGAAAGCCCGGTGCGGTGGTCGAGCGCGAAATTGAGCGGCTGGGCATGCAGCACGTCGCGCCCCTCGCCGATCGGCGTCATCTCCCAGGCGGCGAGCGCCCGGGCGATGTCGGCCTCGGTGACGGCGCTGCCCAGCACCTCGACGGTTCCGGCCAGCCCGTAGCTGCGCGGATTTGCCCCCGAGAAGGTGGCAATGACGTGATCGACCCGGGTGTTGGCCATCTTCTGCGCGCCCTGAACGGCGGTGCGGATGGCGCGCTCGGTTTCCTGCATGGTGGCGATCTCGCCGAATTTCACCCCGCGCGAGCGGGTCGTCGAGGCGCCGATCACCCGGAAGGCCGATTGCCCCGCCAGCGAGCCGATGCCGTCGGACTCTCGGAAGGTCTCGGGCCCGGAAAAGCGCAGCACGAGGCAGCCGATCTTCCACGTTCCGATATCGAGAATGGCGATCACGCCGCGCTGGATCGCGGCCGAACGCATGGCGCGCATGGCGCGTTGCTGCTGATAAAGGTCGATCATCGGCATCACTCCATGAACAGGCTACGAATCTGGCGCAGCGCATGGGCCGCGGCGGGGGCAAGGCGCAGGGTCGGACGGGCCGGGTTGCGCATGTCGATCCGGGTCACGTTGCGCGACAGCAGGTCTTGCGCCTCGTCCATCGCCAGAACCTGCTGCAGCGCCGAGACCGGGTCTTCCTCCGGCAGCAGGACGATCTGGTCGCGGTCGAGCCAGAGATCCCAGCGCCGTTCGCCCACCCGCACGAGGCCGCGCACCCGGCCCGAAAGCGGCCCCGCGGCGGCGAGAATCTCGAGCGCCTCGCCCACCCGCGCATCGGCCCCGGCGCCGGCGATCAGCGGCAGGTCGGGCCGGGCGGCGCGGGCCGTGACCATGGCGATGCGATGGCCGGTGGCATCGAGCAGAAGCGTGCCCGCCGGGCCGCGCCAGACCACCGCCGGCTGGCGCTCGGTCACGTTGACGGCAAGGACTCCTCCCGGGCGGATGCGCACCCGCACGGCGCTGACCGCGTCGAGCGCGGCAATCTGGTCGCGCAGCACGTCGAGGTCGAGGTCGAAGGACGAAACCGCGAAGCGGGCCGGCACGATGTCGCGGATTG
>RFKM01000018.1 GCA_003694465.1 Alphaproteobacteria bacterium | reverse complement strand
GTCTGCCCGAGGCCGCCATCCGCCCGCTGGTTGCGGGCCGCCCCGCCCCGGCCCACGCCGCGCGGCTGGTGATCGGGCTCGGCACCGGCTTCAACTGCGCCCCCGTCCACGAGACCGGCGCGGGGCGCTTCGTGCCGCCGGCGGAGGCGGGCCATGTCAACCTGCCGATCCGCAGCGAGATCGACTTCGAACTCGGCCGCGCGCTGGAAGAGGCACACGGCTTTCCCTCGGTCGAGGAGGTGCTTTCGGGGCGCGGGCTGGTGCACACCTTCGGCTGGTTCGCCCGCCGCGCCGGCACCCCGCGCGACCTGACCTCGGCCGAGATCCTGTCGGCGGCCGAGGCAGGCGATGACGTGGCGCGCGCGGCGCTGGGCTTTTTCGTCCGGGTCTTCGGCGCCGTCACCGGCAACCTTGCCCTGATCCACCTGCCCTTTGGCGGCATCTTCCTCGCTGGCGGGCTGGCCCGGGCGGTGAGCCCCTTCCTCGGGCCGATGGGCTATGGCGAGGCGCTGCGCGACAAGGGCCGGTTCGCCGAGTTCATGGGCAATTTCGCCGTTTCGCTGATCGAGGACGATTACGCCGCCCTCACCGGTTGCGCCCACCATCTGGCCGAGCAGATGCAGGCGGCGCGCTGAGCCCGATCGGGCCAATTCCGCCCTTGCGACTCACGTCGCTCTCTGATAGCTGAACGCGCGTTCCTGATATATTTTCTTTCAACACTCGCGCCTCGGATATCACCATGATCACAGGCCCACAGATGCGGGCGGCCCGCGCCCTTCTCGGGATCGACCAGAAGCGGCTGGCCGAGCTTGCCGGGCTCTCGGCCCCGACAATCCAGCGGAT
Organism: Alphaproteobacteria bacterium; assembly: GCA_003694465.1. Classification (GTDB taxonomy): domain Bacteria; phylum Pseudomonadota; class Alphaproteobacteria; order Rhodobacterales; family Rhodobacteraceae; genus RFKM01. Next base: position 1,720 of record RFKM01000018.1, on the reverse strand, counting down.
GGAGGCGAGCGCGGGCACCGTGCGGGCCAATGCCGACAGCCTGACGCGGGTGATCGAGGCGCTCGAGCGCGCCGGTGTGGAGCTGATCGCCGAGGGCGCGGCGAGCGCCGGCGGCGGGCGCGGGGTGCGGCTGAGCGCGCCCGGCAGCGGTGGGGGGGCACGGGGATGACCTTCACCGCCGTCCTTCTGGCGCTGGCGCTGCTGGCGCTTTCGCTTGTCGCGGCCGCCTTGAGCCGTTCGGCGCGCGCGGGCGCGTTCGTCTACCTCGCCAGCGCCGCGCTTTCGGGGGGGCTGGCCCTCGTCGCTCTTGCCGCCCTCGTCACTGATGCTGCCCCCGGCGCCCTCGTCCTGCCCGTCGGCCTGCCGTGGATCGGCGCCCATCTGCGGCTCGACGCGCTGTCGGCGGTGTTCCTGCTGCTGCTCGGCATCGGGGCGGCGGCGGCGAGCGTCTTTGCCGTCGGCTATGGCCGCCACGAGCGCGCGCCCGAGCGGGTCTTGCCCTTCTACCCGGGGTTCATCGGCGCCATGGCCTTCGTGCTGCTGGCCGACGATGCCTTCACCTTCCTGCTCGCCTGGGAGGTCATGTCGCTGCTGTCCTTCGCGCTGGTGCTTTCGGACCACCGGGCCGAGGCGGCGCGTGAGGCGGCGCATCTCTACCTCGTGATGGCGGTGGGCGGCACGATGGTGCTGCTGCTGGCCTTCGGGATGCTGGCCGGCGCCGGCGGCGGCTATGCCTTCGAGGCGATGCGCGCGGCCAGCGGCAACAGGGCGCCGTGGCTGGTGGCGCTGGTGCTGGGGCTGATGCTGGTCGGCGCCGGTTCGAAGGCGGGGCTGATGCCGCTCCATGTCTGGCTGCCGGTGGCCCACCCGGCGGCGCCCAGCCACGTTTCGGCGCTGATGAGCGCGGTGATGACCAAGGTGGCGCTTTACGGCCTCGTTCGCGTCGGCTTCGACCTGCTCGGCCCCGTGCCCTGGTGGATGAGCCCGGCGGTGATCCTCGTCGGGGCGGGCACGGCGGTGATGGGCATTCTCTTTGCCAATGTCGATGGCGACGGAAAGCGCGTGCTGGCCTGGTCGACCATCGAGAACGTCGGGGTGATCGTCGCCGCGCTGGGGCTGGCGCTGGCCTTCCGGGCCAACGGGATGGACCTGCTCGCCGCCCTCGCCCTCACCGCGGCGCTGCTGCACGCGCTGAACCACATGGTGTTCAAGAGCCTTCTGTTCATGGTCGCCGGAGCGGTTCTGACGGCCACCGGACGGCGCGAGCTCGACGCCCTCGGCGGGCTGATCCACCGGATGCCGGTGACGGCGGTTCTGGCTCTGATCGGGGTGGCGGCGATCTCGGCGCTGCCGCCGCTCAACGGCTTCGTCTCCGAATGGCTGCTGTTCCAGGCGGTGCTGCAGAGCCCCGCCCTGCCCGAGCGCGGGATGCAGTTCCTCGTGCCGGCGGCGGGGGGGATGCTTGCGCTGGCGGCGGCGCTGGCGGCGGCGGCCTTCGTGCGCTTTTACGGGGTGATCTTCCTTGGCCGGGCGCGCAGCCCCGAGGCCGGGGCCGCCGGCGAGGTGGACGGCTTTTCGCGCGCCGGGATGGCGGCGATGGCGGGGCTGGCGGTTCTGCTCGGCATCCTGCCCGGCGTGGCGATCGACCTCGTCGCCCCGGCCACCCGGCTTCTGACCGGTGCCAGCCTCGCCCCGCAGGCCGCCCGGCCCTGGGCCACGC
>RFKM01000114.1 GCA_003694465.1 Alphaproteobacteria bacterium | reverse complement strand
ACCTAAAGCCGCGCGGATGCCTTGACGGGTCCGCAGAACCGGCCGGTCCCGCGCGGACGGCCTGCATGATGTGTCGCTCGAAATGGAGGATGCAGATGCGCAGCTTCGATCTTTCTCCGCTGTTCCGTTCCACCATCGGCTTTGATCCGTTTGCCGATGTGCTCAACAGGGTGCTGTCAACGGAAGTCGATCCGTCCAGCTACCCGCCCTACAACATCGAGAAGACCGACGAGAACCACTACCGGATTTCGGTGGCGGTGGCCGGCTTCAAGCCTGAAGAGCTGTCGGTCGAGGTGAAGGACCATCAACTGGTGATCGCGGGCCGCAAGGCCGAGGAAGAGCGTGACGAGAACGTCACCTACCTGCATCGCGGCATCGCCCAGCGCGCCTTCGAGAAGCGCTTCCAGCTGGCCGAGCATGTGCAGGTGACCGGCGCGCGCCATGAAAACGGCATGCTGCATGTCGAGCTGGTGCGCGAGATCCCCGAGGCGCTGAAGCCCCGCCGGATCGAGATCACCTCCGGCGCGCCCGCCGGGCAGGTGATCGAGGGCAAGAAGGCGGCCAGCGAGAAGGCCGGGCAGAAGAAGGTCACCGAAGCGGCCTGATCCGCCAAGGCTCCTTCGAGATGCAACAGGCCCGCGCCGAGGCGCGGGCCCTTTCATTCTGTCGGTCCGAACCCGGCGCCCTGTCCCTACAGCCCCATGCAGAGATATTTCATCTCCACATATTCCTCGATGCCGTGGCGCGAGCCTTCCCGGCCGATGCCCGACTGCTTGACCCCGCCGAACGGCGCCACCTCGGTGGAGATCAGCCCGGTGTTGATGCCCACCATGCCGTATTCCAGCGCCTCGGCGACGCGCCACACCCGCCCAAGGTCGCGGGCGTAGAAATACGACGCCAGCCCGAAGATGGTGTCGTTGGCCTGGGCAATCACGTCGGCCTCGTCGGTGAAGCGGAACAGCGGCGCGACCGGGCCGAAGGTCTCTTCCGTTGTCACCTTCATCTCGCGGGTGACGTTGGTCAGCACCGTGGGCTCGAAGAAGGTGCCGCCGAGATTCGAGCGATGCCCGCCGGTGAGCACCTTCGCCCCCTTGGCGACCGCGTCGGCGATGTGCTCCTCGACCTTGGCCACCGCATCGGCATTGATGAGCGGGCCCGTCGTCACCCCGTCGCCGAATCCGTCGCCGACCTTGAGCTTGCTGACCGCGGCGGCCAGCTTCTCGGCAAAGGCGTCATAGACGCCGTCCTGCACGTAGATGCGGTTGGCGCAGACGCAGGTCTGGCCGTTGTTGCGGTACTTGGAGATCATCGCGCCTTCCACAGCGGCGTCGAGATCGGCGTCGTCGAAGACGATGAACGGCGCATTGCCGCCCAGCTCCATCGACACCTTCTTCACCTGGTCGGCGGCTTGGCGCAGCAGGATGCGGCCGACGAAGGTCGAGCCGGTGAAGGTGATCTTGCGGACGGTGAAATTCTCGCACATCTCCTTGCCGACCTCGGCGCCGTGGCTGGCGGTGACAACATTGAACAGGCCTTTCGGCATCCCGGCGCGCTCGGCCAGAACCGCCAGTGCCAGCGCCGAGAGGGGCGTGTCTTCGGCCGGTTTGGAGACCACCCCGCAGCCGGCGGCAAAGGCCGGGGCGACCTTGCGGGTGATCATCGCGTTGGGGAAGTTCCAGGGCGTGATCGCCCCGACCACGCCCACCGGCTGGCGGATCACCTGGATGCGCATGTTCGGCAGATGCGGAGGGATCGTCTCGCCATAGATGCGCTTGCCCTCCTCGGCGAACCACTCGACGAAACTGGCGCCATAGGCGATCTCGCCCATCGATTCGCGCAGGGGCTTGCCCATCTCGGCGGTGAGGATGACGGCAAGGTCCTGCTGGTTTTCCATGATCAGGTTGAACCAGCGGCGCAGGATGTTGGCCCGCTCCTTGGCGGTGAGCGCCTGCCAGCCCGGCATCGCCGCCTCGGCAGCGGCAATGGCGCGGGCGGTTTCGGCCCGGCCCATGTCGGGCACCTCGGCGATGACGTCGCCGCGCGCCGGGTTCTTGACCGGATAGGTCTTGCCATCGTCGGCGCCCACCCATTCGCCTCCGATATAGGCGCGGGTGGCCAGCAGCGAGGGATCCTTGAGAAGGGAGGCGAGATCGGTTGCGTCACGCGGCATTTTGGTCTCCAGATTACAGCCGGGGCGATGCCCCCGGGGAAGGAGCCGCCCATGGATTACGATCTGGCATATGCTAACGCCGATTTCATCCCGAATGCCACCGCCTATCCGCCGCGCTGGGCGCGCATGTCCGCCGATTTCCGCGCCGCGCGAAAGGATCGTGCGCAGCTGGGCATTTCCTATGGCGACCACGAGCGCGAGGCCTTCGACCTGTTCCTGCCCGATACCGGCGCCGAGGGGCTGCTGGTCTTCGTGCATGGCGGCTACTGGATGCGCTTCGGGCGCGAGTCGTGGTCGGCCTTCGCCGCCGGGCCGGTGGCGCGCGGATGGGCGGTGGCCATGCCCTCCTACCCGCTGGCCCCCGAAGCGCGCATCCGCGACATCACCCGCGCGGTGGCGCGAGCCATCGGTGCCGCGGCGCGCCTTGTCGAGGGGCCGGTGGTGCTGGCCGGTCATTCGGCCGGCGGGCATCTCGCGGCGCGGATGAACTGTCTCGACGCGCTACTGCCCGAGGCGGTGGTGCGGCGCGTGCGCCGGGTGATGCCGATTTCGCCGGTGTCGGACCTGCGCCCGCTGCTCGAGACCCGGATGAACGCCACCCTGCGCCTCGATGCCGCCGAGGCCCAGGCCGAAAGCCCGGTTCTCGGCACGCCGCGCCACGGGTTCGACACGCTCGTCTGGGTGGGGGCCGAAGAGCGTCCGGCCTTTCTCGACCAGGCGCGCTGGCTCTCCGAAAGCTGGGACGAGGCGCGCCTGCACGTCGCCCCGGGCCGGCATCATTTCGATGTGCTCGACCCGCTGCTGAACCCCGAAAGCCCGATGGTCGGCGCGCTTCTGGCCGGTTGACAGCGGCGCGCGTCCCGCGCACACCCGGGCAAAACAGGAGGCCCCATGCGACGTATCCCCTCCCGCCTTGCCGCTTCTGCCGCGCTCGCTCTGCTGCCCGCCGCGGCCAGCGCCGCCGAAGCGATGTGCGAATACCGCAACCCCGACCACCCCGGCTGGAACTATTTCCGCCCCTGCACGGTGACGGAAAGCGCCGAGGGCGCGGTGACGACCCGCCGCGCCGAGGTGAAGGGT
>RFKM01000113.1 GCA_003694465.1 Alphaproteobacteria bacterium | reverse complement strand
TGGGGGCAGAGCCCCCACCCGGCGCCCCCGCTCAGTCGGTCCACCGCACCCCGGTCAGGTCGATCGCCTGGGTCGGCGCGTTTTCCCAAAGCCCCTCGATCCGGGCATCGGCCACACCGGTCTTGGCCAGCTGGAACAGGAAACCGTTGACGTAATCCTGGGCGATGATCTTCTGCGCCACATGGTTCAGCGCCCGCCGCGCCATCGGGTCGGACGAGAGCGAAAGCTCGTCGATCACCACCCGGAAGCTGGGGTTGTCATACTGGAAGTAATAGTCCGGCCGGGCATAGATGTTGATGTCGGCCGGCTCGGTGTGGCTGACGATGGTCAGGTCGTAATCCTTGCCCTTGAACACCTGCTCGAGCCACTGCGCCCATTCGACGTTGGTGATCTCGGTCTCGATGCCGACGGCCCGCAGCTGCGCGGCAATGATCTCGCCCCCGCGCCGCGCATAAGAAGGCGGCGGCAGCAGCATCCGCAGCTTGCGCACCGGCCCGACGCTGGCCAGCAGTGCCTTCGATTTTTCCGGGTCGTAGGCCGAAAGCCCGGTGAGATCGACGTAATCGGGGTTGTGCGGGGCAAAATGGGTGCCGATCGGCGTGCCGTAACCGAACATCGCGCCGTCGATGATGTCCTGCCGGTTGATCGCATGGGCAATCGCCTCGCGCACGCGGATGTCGTCGAGCGGGGCAACGCCGTTGTTCATCGCCAGGATCGTCTCGCCCTCGGTCGAGCCGACGATCACCCGGAAACGCGGATCGGCCTTGAACTGCTCGAGCGCCTCGGGCGCCGGGAACACCGGGAAGGCATCGACATCGCCGGCCATCATCGCCGCGAAGGCGGCGTTGGGGTCGGAGATGAACTTGAACGTGGCGCGCGCCAGCGCCGGCGCCGGCCCCCAGTAATCGGGGTTGCGCTCGAGCGTCACATGATCGCCCTTGGCCCATTCGACAAACCGGAACGGCCCGGTGCCGATCGGCTTCGTGGCGTCGGTGGCAATGCTCTCGGGCGCGACGATCACCGCATCGCCCCATGCCATGTTGAACGGGAAGTTGCCGTTGGGCGCCGAAAGCGTCACCCGCACGGTCAGCGGATCGACCGCCTCGACGCTCTCGATCCCGGCAAACAGCGCCTTCTGGGCGTTGGTCGAATCCTCCGCCCGCGCCCGGTCGAGCGAAAACACCACGTCGTCGGCATTCATCTCGGTGCCGTCATGGAAGCGCACGCCGGAATGCAGATGGAAGGTATAGACCTTGCCGTCCTCGCTCACCTCCCAGCTTTCGGCCAGCGCCGGGCGGATCGAGCCGTCGGGTCCGAAGCGCGTCAGCCCCTCGAAGACATTGGCATAGGTCACCTCGTCGATGGCGGCCGCGGCGCCGCCGGTCGGATCGAGGTTCGGCGGCTCGAGCTGCATGCCGACCGTGATCGTGTCCTGCCCGGCCAGCGCGGCCCCGGCGGTCAGCGCCAGAATGGCGGCGGAAAGTCTGAGGTGTTTCATCGGCGAGTCTCCCTGTTGGCCCGGTGGGGGCAGGTTCATTGAACCCTGCCCCGGCCCATCGGGCAAGGTTCTTGGTGCCGTTCCGTCACCCCGGCCCGCGATCCATTGTTTTTCTGCGGCGCGGCGTTATAACCCGCGCGACAGCACGGTGGGAGGACACCATGAGCGCAACAGCCATCCCCACGGCGCCGACCCCGCGCGACATCCGCGCGCGCAAGGGTGGCGCGCCGCTGGTCTGCCTGACCGCCTATTCGACCCCGATCGCACGCCTCTGCGACCGGCATTGCGACATCGTTCTGGTCGGCGACAGCGTCGGCATGGTGGTGCACGGCCTGCCCTCGACGCTGGGGGTGACGATGGAGATGATGATGCTCCATGGCAAGGCGGTGGCGCGCGGGCTCGAACGGGCGATGCTGGTCATCGACCTGCCCTTCGGCGCCTACGAGGAAGGGCCGGCGCAGGCCTTCCGCAACGCCGCCCGCCTGATCGCCGAAACGGGGGCGGCGGCGGTCAAGCTCGAGGGCGGGGCGCACATGGCCGAAACCATCGCCTTTCTCACCGCCCGCGGCATTGCCGTGATGGGCCATGTCGGCCTTACCCCGCAGGCGGTCAACACGCTGGGCGGCTATCGCGTTCAGGGCCGCGGGCAGGACCGCGCCCGGGTGCTGGCCGATGCCCGCGCCGTGGCCGAGGCCGGGGCCTTTGCGGTGGTGCTCGAGAAGGTGCCCGCCGACCTTGCCGACGAGATCACCGCCGCGCTCGACATCCCGACCATCGGCATCGGCGCCTCGGTGGGCTGCGACGGCCAGATCCTCGTGGTCGATGACATGCTGGGCCTGTTTGCCGACTTCAAGCCGAAGTTCGTCAAACGCTACGGGGCCTTGGGCGATGCGGCCGAAAAGGCCATCGCCGCCTATGCCGAAGAAGTGCGCGCGCGCGCCTTCCCGGCGCCCGAGCATGTCTTTTCCGACAAGGAGCCGCAGACATGAAAACCGTTCACACCCTCGAGGACGTGCGCTGGATCACCGACGACTGGCGCCGCGCCGGCGAGACGGTGGCGGTTGTCCCGACCATGGGCGCGCTCCATGCCGGGCACATGAGCCTTGTCGAGGCGGCCCGCAGCTGGGCCGACCGGGTGATCGTCTGGATCTTCGTCAACCCGAAGCAGTTCGACAATCCGGACGACCTTGAAAAATATCCGCGCCACATGGACCGCGACGCGACCATGCTCGCGCGCGCCGGGGTCGATCTGCTCTATGCGCCGCGGCTCGAAGAGGTCTACCCCGCCGGGTTTTCGACCCGGGTTTCGGTGGCCGGGGTCAGCGAGGGGCTGTGCGGCGCCGGCCGGCCCGGGCATTTCGACGGGGTGGCGACGGTGGTCACCAAGATCTTCACCCAGACCCGCCCCGACCGCGCCTATTTCGGGCAGAAGGATTTCCAGCAGCTGCAGGTGGTCAGCCGCCTCGTGCGCGACCTCGATCTCGGGGTCGAGATCATCGGCTGCCCGACGGTGCGCGAGGCCGACGGGCTGGCGCTCTCTTCGCGCAACGAGCGCCTGACCGAAGACGAACGCCGCAAGGCGCCGGCGCTCTACCGGGCGCTCTGCCGCGCCGCCGAGGCGCTGCGCGAGGGCGCGCATGTGGCCGAAACGCTGGCCGAGGCGCGGCTCGAGATCGTCTCGGCCGGCTTTGCCTCGGTGGAATACCTCGAGCTTCGGGCCGAGAACGGGCTGGCCCCGCTCGACAGGCTCAGCGAACCCGCGCGCCTTCTGGCCGCCGCCCATATCGGCGCGGTGCGGCTCATCGACAACGTGCCGGTCACCCCCTGAGCGCAGCGCCGGCCCGGACGGGCGCATACGCGCCGCTTCGCAATGGCGACAATCAGAACCGGGACGACGCGCTTTAGCGGCCGGTCCAGCTCTGCCACCAGCGGCGCAGGCGGCTGCGTTTTTCCTCGGCGAAGTCGTCAACCTTTTCCCAGGCATCGCGGGTGTCGTCGAGCATCGGGTCGATGGTGCGTTCGCGGAACTGCCGCCACATCGCACGCACGAACAGTGCCCCGACGATCAGCACCGTGAAGAAGAAGATGTTGAACCACGGGATGATCGTCACGTCGGGGCTTTCGACCGGGCGGATCGCCACCGCGTTCGGGAAGGCCGAAAACAGCTCGATCCGCCAGCCGTAATGGGTGATCACCGCCCATTTCGGGTTTTCCGGGGTCGAGCGCAGATCGTCGGCCTCGGTCTGCAGCGAGGCGGTGTCGAACTTGAAATAAGGCGGCCAGCCCCACGACGTATCCTCGTTGCGATAGACCATCACCTCTTCGGCGTCGCGGCGGATGAAGCCGAAGAGAAAGGTCTTTTTCTTCACCGTCTGGATGAACTGCACGTCGCGGTTGGTCAGGGTGTCGGACTGGTAGTCGGGATGGGCCCAGAAGATGCGCGTCCAGTTGTCGAGGTCCTGCCGCTCCTGATAGGTGTTCACCACCCGCACGATGTCGTGCTGGGGCAGGGTGTAGTGCAGGAAGGCGCCGAAGATCAGCGCAAGGACGGTCAGGACGGTGTTTCGCACGTAGCGCATGGCGGGCCTCAGTTGATGGAAAAGAACAGCGCCGCCCCGGCAAGGGCGGGCAGGATGTAGACGAGCAGGAGCAGCCGGTAGCGCAGGCTGTGACGATAGGCGCGCATCTCTTCTTCGAGAAAGGCCTCGCGCTCGGGGCTGTCCTCGTCGCCGGGGTGCTCTTCGGCCCAGAGGTTTTCGAGCTTCTCGCGGTGGACCGAGCGGGCGTAAAGGCTGACCGCGACATAGACCACGCTCAGCCCGAGAAAGCCGAAGACCAGCAGGCGCAGAAATCCCATGGCGCAGTCCCTCCCTACCGACGCAGCGCGCCCCAGGGCCCGACGAGATCGATCAGGTCTTCCTTATCATCCTTCTTCGTCCAGGGGCCAGAGGCGGGCACGGCCGGGCGCGGCGGCGTCGGCCGGCCGCCGAACAGCGCCTCGCGCGCGCCGGCCTTGTTGGCGGCATAGTCGGAGGCAAGGAAATCGACCACATAGGCCTTCTTGGCCTCGGGCCAGCTTCGGTAGGCCTCGTAGAAGGCCGCCTTGTGGGTGATGAAGAGCTGGCGCACGTCGAGCGGCGAGAGCTCCGACAAGAGCTGGTTGATCAGGTCGCGGTCGGGGTGATCGGGGCGCGCGCGCAGGGTGTAGAAATAGGCCGGGTCGTCGGAGGCAATGCGCGGCCATGGGCCACCGTTCAGCGCCCAGCGCACAAGGGCGTTGAGTTGCAGGAAGGCCGGCGGCAGCCGGTGCCCCATCTTCTGGGCCAGCCGGTGCAGGGCGCGCGGATCGGTGCCCGGAATGTCGATCCCCGCGCTGGTGGCGGCATCGACGAGGATGAAATCCATCTTCTGGCGCAGGATCGCCGCCCCGTCGACGCCGCGCGCCTTGATGATCGGCTCGACGAGATCGTTGCGCGACAGGAAGGCGGCGATGGCGTTGCGCTGGGAAAGATCGAGCGTTTCGATCGGCATCTCGCCGAGGCTCTCGCGCGGGCGCAGGCTGATCGCCGCCGGGTCGGGCACGTCGCGAAAGACGTAAACCCCGCCGAAGAGCGCCGTCCAGAAATTGCCCTGCTGGTAGCTGGGCCGGCCGAGGTCGATCGGCACGCGGGTGATGTCGCCGGTCTCTTTTGCCAGGGCGATCATCTCGGCGATGAGCGCCTCGTCGTGCCAGGCGTCGGGGCGGGTCTGGAACTCCTCGATCTTCGCCGCCAGCTTGCGGGCATTGGCGACATGGCTGCGGGTGGTGTCGGCCACCACGGTGATGGTGCGGATGTCGAACAGGCGCGCCGGGCTGGTGGCCTCGAACACCGAATTGTCAAGCTCGCCGGCCACCGCGTCCTGGGCGGTGAGGGCGAAGAGCGCCGCCTCGTTCTCGGCGATGAACTGCTGGAGAATCCCGCGCGAGGTCGAGAATTGCGCGTTCAGCAGCGGGGCGGTCTTCTGCTGCGGGGTCAGGATGATGAACATCCGGTTCACCCCGCCGGGGTTGAGGTAGAGATGATCGCCCAGCTCCTCGCCGATCTCGTAGGAATAGCCGGAAATGTCGATGTGGAACTCCGAAAGCGAAGTCTGCTTGCCCGTCAGCTGGCGCAGCGCCCGGTTGTAGCGCCCGACCAGCGCCGGGCTGTCGACCCGGACGAGATTGCCGAACATCAACCCCGCTTCGATGAGGCGTTTCATTTCAGATAGCCTCGAACCAAGAGCGGTTGATTTGCACCCTTTCAACCAGTTCAGTTTGGACGCCAAGGCCATTTTCCTTCAGAAGATCACACAATCGATCTCCGTCAATCAGGTCAATGGCGGTAGCACCGTCGCGCGTTGCCTCGTCGGATGCTTGAGAAGTGAATGATCCCGTCGTGATGAACAAGCCCTTGTCGGCACGTCCCATCATGGCACCGCGAAAATCTCTTATTTCAGAGGAGCCTACGCTGCCTTTATATCGTTTGCATTGAAAAAACACCTGAAACGAAACAAGATTGACCCGCAAAACCCCGACTCCATCAATGCCGCCGTCACCAGTTTTCCCTCTGACTTCGACTTTCGTGAAACCAGCTTCTCGCAACAGCCTTTGGGCGAGTCTTTCGAAGGCATCTGGCGACATCGACCGAAGCACATCCAACAATTTGGATTTCCAATCGTCAAAATCGCGCTGGTCTTCGTCATCTCCCGACCCCTTGAAGAGCACGACAACCTTTTGAGGCTCTCGCAGAGCCCTGTTCTTTTCTCTTTTTTCCTTTGCGCGCGCTCGTTCTTCGGCGTTGACCGCCTCGTAAATCGCTCGGGTGTCATCAATGGAGGTTATTTTGTGCCCGCTTTCGGTCAGCGACCACACACCGCGCCGAGAGTTTTCCAGCGCCCCACCCCGTTTCAGGAAGGTTCGAGCCCAGGCGAGATAATAATTGAGACGCGATCGGTTGCTGTTCCGCCCGGTCATCATCAGGGACTGCTCTTCTTCGGAAACCCCCTCGATTTCGGCGATCTTCTCTTCCAGCTCACCTATCGTGGCCGACCCGCCAACCGTCTTCAAAGCTTCTACTGTAGCGAGCATCATTCCGGGCAGGTCGGGGAGCCCCTCCTCCTCAATTACAAATCTACGTTTTGTCATGGCTCGAAAAACCCTCCTTTTTCAAACCCCGCTTCGATGAGGCGTTTCATGCGCAGCCCTCCCCTGCGGCGGCGGCACTCAGAACCGTGATGACTGGTTTTTCCGGTTGTTCGGGAAAAAACCCGGCCCGGGAAAATGCCTCGGAAGAAGCCACTTGCCCGGCGTCATCGACATGACCGACGCCCATGAGGCCACACCGCCGCGGTGCGGCCCGACCGGGGCCGCGCAGTCCTGCGGCCGGGACCGCGCGCATCAGGGCAGGGGGTGCGGGACGGGTGTTTGCCCGCCCGGTTCGCCTGCGAACCGGGGAGCGCCCGGCC
>RFKM01000112.1 GCA_003694465.1 Alphaproteobacteria bacterium | reverse complement strand
GTCAACCGTCGAGGGAGCGCTTGTCCTCGACGACGATGCCGTCGTTCGGCAGGCTTCCCGGCACCTCGGCGACCACCTCGGCGCGCAGCTTGATGACCTCCCGAACCGTGGCGGCAATCGCCGAAAGATCCTCGGCGGTGGTCTCGACACGCACGACGATGCGATCGGCGCCGCCCTCGTTCGAGACCTCGACGCGGGCCTTGCCGACCGCATCATGGGCGGCGACGATGGCAGCCACCTGCTCGGGACGAATGAACATGCCGCGCACCTTGGTCGACTGGTCGGCGCGTCCGCGCCAGCCGACGATGCGCATGTTGGTGCGCCCGCAGGGCGAGGTGCCCGGCATCACCGCGCTCAGATCGCCGGTGGCGAAGCGGATGAGCGGGTAATCGGGGTTGAGCACCGTGACCAGCACCTCACCGATCTCACCGTCGGGGAGGCGGTCGCCGGTGCCGGGGGTGACGATCTCGACGATGCAGCCGTCATCGACGATCAGCCCCTCGAGCGCATCGGATTCATAGGCGATCATGCCCACATCGGCGGTGGCATAGCATTGCCGGGTGGTGACCCCGCGTGCCGCGTAATCGGCACGCATCTGCGGAAACAGCGGCCCGGCCGAGACCGCCGCCTTGGTCAGGCGCGAAAGGTCGAGCCCCAGCTCGTCGGCCTTTTCAAGGATCACGGCAAGGAAGTCGGGGGTGCCGGCATAGGTGGTGGTGCCGATATGCGCCGCCACCCGCGCCTGTTCGGCCGACTGCCCCGGCCCGGCGGCAAACACCTGCGCGCCGGCCGAGATCGCAGCGTTTTCGAACATCGCGCCCGCGGGGGTGAAATGATAGGCAAAGGTGTTCTGCACGATGTCGCCGGCGCCGATGCCGGTCGCGCGCAGGAAGGCGCCGAAGCGCCACCAGTCGTGCCCCGAGCCGCCGGGCTCGTAGATCGGGCCGGGGCTCTGGAAAAGCCGCGTCACCGCCCCCGTCTTCACCCCGCCGAGGGGCGGATTTTCCGATTGCAGGCGCACGAGGTCCGACTTGCGCAGCACCGGCAGGCGCGCCAGATCGTCGAGGCTGGAAAGCGCCTGATCGGGGCCGAGAATGGCGTTCAGGCGGGCCAGCTGGTCGGCGGCGCGGGCCTCGGGGCTCTGAAATTCGGGAAGGGGATCGGTCATCAGCTCAGCCACCTCTTTCTGCGGCGATAGGAGCGCACGTCGCGGTAGGATTTGCGGCCCTCCTCGGACATGCCGAGGTAGAATTCCTTCACGTCCGGGTTCTCGCGCAGCTCGGCGGCGGGGCCGTCCATCACCACCCGGCCGTTTTCGAGAATGTAGCCGAAATGGGCATAACGCAGGGCCACGTTGGTGTTCTGTTCGGCAAGAAGGAAGGTCACGCCTTCGCCTTCGTTGACGCTTTTGACGATCTCGAAGATCTGTTCGACGAGCTGCGGCGCAAGGCCCATCGAGGGTTCGTCGAGCAGGATCGTCTCGGGCCGCGACATCAGCGCCCGGCCCATGGCGCACATCTGCTGTTCGCCGCCCGAGGTATAGCCGGCCTGGCTCTTGCGGCGCTCCTTGAGGCGGGGAAAATAGGAATAGACCATCTCGAGGTCGGCCTCGATGGCACCGCGACCGTCGGTGCGGGTATAGGCGCCGGTGAGCAGGTTTTCCTCGACGGTGAGATGCTCGAAGACGTGCCGCCCCTCCATCACCTGAATGACGCCCCGGCGCACGAGGTCGGAGGGTTGCAGGTTCTGCACCACTTCGCCGCGGTAGGAGATGGTGCCCTTGGTGACTTCGCCGCGCTCGGAATGGAGCAGGTTGGAGATCGCCTTGAGCGTGGTGGTCTTGCCGGCGCCGTTGCCGCCGAGCAGGGCGGTGATGCCGCCTTTCGGCACGCTGAGGCTCACCCCTTTCAGCACGAGGATCACGTGGTTGTAGATCACCTCGATGTTGTTCACCTCGAGAAGCGTTTCCGTTTGGCTCTGGCCGACGTCGAACATGGGTGGGTCTCGTTCTTTCGGGAGTTGCCCGGCCGACAGGGCGCCGGCCGGGCAGGGTTCAGGTCAGTTGCAGCGCGGCGTGATGTTGTTTTCCGCCGCATAGGCCGCCGAGTCTTCCTCGATCAGCGGCTGTACCACGTCCTGGTCGGGCTCCATGAAGTCGGTGATCAGCGACCACGACTTCGACTTCGCATCCCACTGGGCGACGGCGCCAAGGCCATTGCCGCCGTGGTTTTCGCAGCTCACCGAGAAGGCCGGGCCGAAGTTCGGAACCCCGAGGGCTTCCATCTTTTCGGGGGTCATCTCGAGGTGCTCCATGCCGTCGCGCATCATCGCCGGGGTGATCTGCGCCGTGCCATGCAGTTCCTGCGCGGTCTTGGCCGCCTCGGCTGCGAGCATCGCCGCGTAAAGGCCGCGGTTGTAGAGCACGGTGCCGATCTGGTCACCGTTGCCGGCGGCAAGGCCCTTGTCGACGACGTATTTCTGGATGTCGTCGTAGATCGGGAAGTTCTTGCCGACGTTGTGGAAGGCCAGCGCCTTGTAGCCATCGGCCGCGGCACCCGCCGGCAGCACGTCATTCTCGGAGGCCGACCACCAGATGCCGATGAAGTGGTCCATCGGGTAGTTGATGTTGGCGGCTTCCTGAATGGCGACCTGGTTCATCACGCCCCAGCCCCACATCAGCACGTAGTCCGGGCGCTCGCGGCGGATTTGCAGCCATTGCGACTTCTGCTCCTGACCGGGATGGTCAACCGGCAGCAGCGTCAGATTGAAGCCGTGCTTCTTGGAAAGTTCCTGAAGCGTGCGGATCGGCTCCTTGCCATAGGCGGAGTTGTGATAGAGCAGCGCGATGGTCTTGCCCTTGATGTCACCGCCGTTGAGGTCGAGGATGTGCTTGATCGCGATCGAGGCGCCATACCAGTAGTTGGTCGGGTAGTTGAACGTCCACTCGAACACCTTGCCGTTGGCCGCCGAGGTGCGCCCATAGCCCATGGTGTGCATCGGGATTCCATCGGCCGCCGTCTTGGGAATCAGCTGGTAGGTGATGCCGGTCGAAAGCGGCTGATAGACGAGCGCGCCCTCGCCCTTGGTCGATTCATAGCACTCGACGCCCTTCTCGGTGTTGTAGCCGGTCTCGCATTCGATGACCTTGGCCTTCTCGCCGCCGATGCCACCGTCACGCTCGTTGAGCAGGGTGAAATAGTCGGCATAGCCGTCGGCGAAGGGAATCCCGCCCGGCGCATAGGGGCCGGTACGGTAGCTGAGCGAGGGGAACACGAGGTCCGCCATCGCCGGGCCGGCAAGAAGCGCCGCGCCGAGGGCCATCATGGCCAGTCTTTTTTTCATCGGTTTGTCCTCCCGTTGGTTGTTTCCGATGTTTGCCGGGGTTCGGCCCCGGCTGGTCTTGCCCCGCCCGTCAGTGCGGGAAGGGCCATAGTCTGAGCTTCTCCTTTGCCACGCGCCACAGCTGCGCCAGCCCGTGCGGCTCGGCGATCAGGAAGAACATGATCAGCGCGCCGATGATCACCAGCTGGAAATGCGCCACGAGGTCGGTCGGCCAGCCGAGCAGATCGACGCCGACCAGCTTGAGCACCACCGGCAGGGTAACAAGGAAGGCGGCGCCGGCAAAGCTTCCGAAGATCGAGCCCAGCCCGCCGATGATCACCATGAACAGCACGAGGAAGGATTTCTGGATGCCAAAGGCCTCGCCCACCTCGACAGCGCCGAGGTAGATCGCGAAGAACAGCGCCCCGGCCACCCCGACGAAGAAGGACGAGACGGCAAAGGCCGAAAGCTTGGCGGTGAGCGGGTTCACCCCGATGATCTCGGCGGCGATGTCCATGTCGCGAATGGCCATCCACTTGCGCCCGAGGGTGCCGCGGGTGAGATTTCGGGCGATCAGCGCCGCGACGGTAACGAAGCCGAGGCAGACGAGATAGGCCGCCCATGGCGCGGTGTTCGCCCCGGTCACCGGCACGCCCAGAACCGTGCGTTCGGGGGCGTTGATCTGCCCGGAGGCCGAATAGTTGTAGAACCAGGCCACCTTGTTGAAGAGCCACACAAGGAAGAACTGCGCCGCCAGCGTCGCCACCGCGAGGTAGAAGCCCTTGATCCGCAGCGACGGAAGCCCGAAGGCCGCCCCGACCGCCGCGGTGATGAAGCCGGCCAGCACGACATGGATCAGCACGTTCACATCCGGGAAGGCGGTCATCAGCTTGTAGGCCGAATAGGCGCCCACGGCCATGAACCCGCCCGTGCCCAGCGAAACCTGCCCTGCAAAGCCGGTGAGGATGTTCAGCCCGATCGCGGCGATCGAGTAGATCAGGAAGGGCAGCAGGATCGCGTTGGCGAGGTAGTCGTTGATCACGAACGGGATCACCAGCCACGCCACCGCCAGAACCGCGTAGAAGCGGTAGCGGTCGAACCGGATGGGGAAGGTCTGGTTGTCGGCCTTGTAGGACGTCTTGAAGTCGCCCGCTTCACGGTAAAACATCGCCTAGACCCTCTCGATGATCTTTTCGCCGAACAGGCCCTGCGGCCGGAAGACGAGGAACAGAAGCGCCACCACGTAGGCGAACCAGTTCTCGGTGGCACCGCCAAGGTAGGGGGCGCCGACGAGGTATTCGAACAGCTTCTCGCCGACGCCGATGATCAGACCGCCGACGATCGCGCCGGGAATCGAGGTGAAGCCGCCGAGCATCAACACCGGCAGCGCCTTCAGCGCGATCAGCGAAAGCGAGAACTGCACCCCGGACTTGGCCCCCCACATCACGCCGGCCACCAGCGCCACGAAACCGGCGAGCGACCAGACCAGCACCCAGATGAAATCGAGCGAGATCCCCACCGACAGCGCCGCCTGATGGTCGTCGGCCACGGCGCGCATCGCCCGGCCCTGCTTGGAATATTGCGCAAAGGCCACCAGCCCGGCCACCAGCACCGCCGCCACCAGCGCCGCGACGATGTCGAGGTTGTCGATGAAGAAGCCGTAGAAATCGTCGCCGCCGAGAAAGGCGCTGTGCTCCTCGATCCAGCGGTTGCCGCCCTGCGGGATGCCGATGTCGAGGGTCTTGATCTCCGAGCCCCACATCAGGTCGCCGAAGCCTTCGAGGAAATAGGCCAGCCCGATCGTTGCCATGAACAGGATGATCGGCGCCTGCCCGACGAGGTGGCGGAACACGAGGCGCTGCACCAGCCATGCAAAGGCCACCATCACCCCGATCGAAAGCACGATCGCCAGCAGCACCGGCACGCGCCAGCCGAAATCGTGAATTTCAGTGCCGAAGGTGGCATTGATGAGCCGCGCAAAGGGCACCTGCCCCTCGATGATCGAGGCCAGCGTCAGCGCCGCGAACAGCGCCATCACGCCCTGCGCGTAGTTGAAGATGCCCGAGGCCTTGTAGATGAGCACGAAGCCCAGCGCCACGAGCGCATAGAGCACCCCGGCCATCAGCCCGTTCAGGAACACCTCGACGCCGTAATAGAAGTCAGCCGACATGCGCGCGCCCCCCGTGGATGCGATCGGTTTGCGAGGAGAAATCAGTCATGGGCCACCCCCAGATAGGCGTCGATCACCGCCTGGTTGTTGCGCACCTCGTCGGGCGTGCCGTCGCCGATCTTCTTGCCGTAATCCATCACCACCACCCGGTCTGACAGGTCCATGACAACGCCCATGTCGTGCTCGATCAGGGCGATGGTGGTGCCGTATTCGTCGTTCACGTCGAGAATGAAGCGCGACATGTCTTCCTTTTCCTCGACGTTCATCCCCGCCATCGGCTCGTCGAGCAGCAGGATCGAGGGCTCGGCCGCCAGCGCCCGGGCCAGCTCGACCCGCTTCTTGAGCCCGTAGGGCAGCCGGCCCACCGGCGTCTTGCGGATGTGCTGGATCTCGAGAAAGTCGATGATCTTCTCGACCGCCTCGCGGTTCTCGATCTCTTCTTCCTCGGCGCGGCCCTTCCAGATCATCTGCGCCAGAAGGCCGGCCTTCATCCGGGTCAGGCGCCCGGTCATGATGTTGTCGAGCACCGTCATCCCCTCGAACAGGGCGATGTTCTGGAAGGTGCGGGCGATGCCCTGCCGGGCGACCTCGAAGGGCTTCATCGGCGGGCGCTTCTCGCCCTTGAACCAGACCTCGCCCTCCTGCGGGACGTAAAAGCCCGAGATGACGTTGAGCATCGACGATTTTCCCGCCCCGTTCGGGCCGATGATCGCGCGGATCTCGCCCTCGCGGATATCGAAGGAAATGTCCTGGATCGCCACCACCCCGCCGAACCGCAGGGTGATGTTCTTCATTTCCATCACGACCGGGCCGATGGTGCGGCCGTCCGCGGTGATGGTGGTGCCTGCATCCTGCATCCGCTTCCCCCTCGCCTCACTCGGCCGCGGCGCGCGTGGCGCCGACCGGCTTCACCGCGGCATCCATGATCGCCACCGTCGCCCGGATCGACCCCTTGCGGCCGTCTTCGTAGGTCACTTCGGTTTCGGTCGTCACCTCGGTGCGGCCGTCGTAAAGCGCCTCGATCAGGTCGTGATACTTCTCTTCGATGATCCGCCGGCGCACCTTTCGCGTGCGGGTCATCTCGCCGTCGTCGGCATCGAGTTCCTTGTGCAGCACGAGGAAGCGCCGCACCTGGCAGCCGCCAAGCATCTCGTCCTCGGCCACCGAGGCATTCACCGCCTCGACATGGCCGCGAATGATCTCGCGCACCTGCGGATGCTGCGAAAGCTCCTGATACGAGGCATAGGCGACGTTGTTGCGCTCGGCCCAGTTGCCGACGGCGTTGAGGTCGATGTTGATGAAGGCGACGCAATACTCGCGCCCGGCGCCGAAGACCACCGCCTCGAGAATGTCGGGGAAGAACTTGAGCTTGTTCTCGACGAATTTCGGCGCGAACAGCATGCCGTTGGCCAGCTTGCCCACATCCTTGGCGCGGTCGATGATGCGCAGATGGCCGGTCTGCCTGTCGATGAACCCGGCATCGCCCGTGGCCACCCAGCCCTCGGCATCCTTGGTGCTCGCGGTGCTCTCGGGGTTCTTGTAATATTCCTCGAACACCCCGGGGCTGCGGTAGAACACCTCGCCGTTCTCGGCGATGCGCAGCTCGACACCCGGGCTCGGCACGCCGACGGTATCGGAATAGACCTCGCCGTCGGGCTGCTGGGTGATGAAGACGCTGGCCTCGGTCTGGCCGTAGAGCTGCTTGAGGTTGATCCCCAGCGAGCGGTAGAAATCGAAGATCTCCGGCCCGATCGCCTCGCCGGCGGTATAGCCGACGCGAATGCGGCTGAAGCCCAGCGTGTCTTTCAGCGGGCCATAGATCAGCACCTGCCCGGTGCGATACTTGAAATAGTCGCGCACCCAGCCGCGGTAGAGGTAAAGGCCCAGCGGGTCGGACGCCTTGAAATGCGCCCGCGTGTTCTTGCCATAGCGCAGCTTGTAAAACCCGAGGCGGATGGCGTTTTCGAGCAGGGCCTCCATGGCGAAGCCGACGCCCACGGTGTATTTCCAGATGTTCTTGAGCCGGCGCTTGAGGTCGGGCCGGGCCAGACGGCGCTTCGGCATGCCGTATTTCTCGCCCATGCCGCCGCGCGCGAAATCCATGAAATGGTGAAACAGCGCGTATTTGAGATCGCCCGCGTCTTCCATGCGGATCATCACGTTGGTCAGCTGGCTCTCGAACACCCGGGGCGGGGCGAAGAAATAGGTCGGCCCGATCTCGCGCAGGTCGGTCATCATGGTGTCGGCGCTCTCGGGGCAGTTCACGCAGAAGCCGGCCCACATCGCCTGACCGACGGAGAAGATGAAATCGCCCACCCAGGCCATCGGCAGATAGGCGAGAATGTCCTCCCGCTCGGTCAGCATGTCGAATTCGCACGAGGCGCGCGAGCTTTCGATGATGTTGCGGTTCGAAAGCACGACGCCCTTGGGCTTGCCGGTGGTGCCCGAGGTGTAGAGCATCACGCAGGGGCTCTTTTCGGTCAGCTCCGCCTCGCGCCGGGCGAGTTCGGGGGCAAGGCGGGCATGGCCGGCGCGCCCCTCGGCCTGCACGTCGCGATACCAGTTGAGGTGGGTATGGTCGTATTTGCGCAGGCCGCGCTTGTCGTAATAGATCACCTGCTCGATGTGGTGAACGCGCTCCTGCACCTCGATCACCTTGTCGACCTGCTCCTGGTCGCCGCAGATCACGAACCGGGCGCCGGCGTGATCGAGCACGTATTCCATCTCGGCGGCAACGGCATCCTGATAGAGCGGCACCGGCACCGCGCCGCATTTCTGCGCCGCCACCATCGCCCAGTAGAGCCCGGGCCGGTTGCGCCCGATGATCGCCACATGGTCGCCGCGCTCGATGCCCAGCGCCAGAAGGCCCATCGCCAGCGCGTCGATCTCCTCGGCGGCCTCGGCCCACGTCCAGCATTGCCAGATGCCGAATTCCTTTTCCCGATAGGCCGGGCGGTTTCCGAACCGCTCGACATTGCGTTTCAGCAACGCCGGGATCGACGGATAGGGCAGCGGCGCGTCATCGGCCATGGGTCAGCGTCCCTTGCAGGTTTTCGGAAATGAGCGGGCAGGATGGCGCACATGACGGCGCGCCTTGGCCGGCAAGCCCCGCGCCAGACAGCAGATTCAGACGCCGGTGCGCCATAGAGACCGTTGCCAAGTCATCCTCCCGTCGTGCCCGTTTTTCACAGGTCGTTGCGCCGACTATGGCTGAGATTCTCACGCAAACAATGACAAAGATTTTCACCGGCGTGATCATTTTTGCAATACGCTTACATATTGTTTTTGCTGAATATAATGCCACGGACCGGCCCCAAGCCGCCCTGCGCCGCATTTCCCTTTTCTCGTCCGTGGCTTGCCGCGTCGCGGCATCCGCCCGCGCATTGGGAATGACCGCTCAGTCCGACCCGCCCGCCCCCTGCCAGCGCGGAGTCTCGCGGTTCAGGAAGGCGGCAATGCCGTGGGCGGCTTCCTCGCCCTCCCATGTGTCGGCAAGGCGGCGGATCGTGTCGTCGATCACCGCGTCGTCGATCCGGGGGCCAAGGGCGCGGGCCAGTGCCTTGGCCGCAGCCACCGCACCGGGAGCGACCGAAAGATAAGGCAGAACCTCCGCCTCGACGGCGGCATCGAGGCCCTCTTCGGGCACGACACGGGCCACGATATCGAGCTCGCGCGCCTCGGCCGCGTCGAACAGCCGCGCCGACATGAACACCCGCCGCGCCTTGCCCTCGCCCATGCGCGCCAGAACGTAGGGCGAGATCGTCGCCGGAATCAGCCCGAGGCGGGTTTCGGTGAGGCCGAAGCGCGTGCCCTCGGCGGCGATCGCCACGTCGCAGACGCAGGCCAGCCCGACGCCGCCCCCGAAGGCGCCGCCATGGATGCGCCCGATCAGCGGTGCCGGCATCTCGTTCAGCGCCCGCAGCATCTCGGCGAGTTTCCGCGCCTCGCGCATCCGGGTTTCCCGGTCGGCCTCGATCTGGGCCTGCATCCACCGCAGGTCACCCCCGGCGCAGAACACCTTGCCCGCGCCCGCGAGCACCACCGCCCGCGTCTCAGGCGCAGAGCCAAGGGTGCCGGCAAAGTCGGTAAGCTCGTCGATCATCTGCCCCGACAGGGCGTTTCGCGCCTCGGGCCGGTTCAGGGTGGCGGTCACAACGCCCCTGGAATCGCTTTGGATTTCAAGGGTTTCATAG
>RFKM01000017.1 GCA_003694465.1 Alphaproteobacteria bacterium | reverse complement strand
TCGGGGCTGCCTTCCAGCCGGGGCGCCTCGTGCACGAGCGCGGCGCTCATCATGTCGACGAGTTCGCGCTGCAGGGCGATGAGCGGCGCCTGCTGTTCGCGCGGCAGGACCGAAAGCGCGTCGATCTGCAGCTTGTGCTCGGCATCGGCATCTTCGTAGGCCTCGAGGATCGCCTGCACGAGTCCGCCAAGGCCCTCTTCGGGGGGCACCGCGCGGGCGGTCTCGACGAGGTCGGTCAGGTGGGTGTCGAGAATGTCGAAGAGCAGTGCCTCCTTGGCCGGGTAGTAGTGGTAGATCAGCGCCTTCGACACGCCGCAATGGCGCGCCGCGCCCGTCATCGAGGCGCGGTCGAAGCCGTGGCGGGCGAAATATTCCGCCGCGCCACGGCGAATCGCCCGGCGTTTCCGGTCATGGTCGCGGGCGATTCCGCGGGCCATGCCTCAGCCTTCCTTCGGGCGATTGTCGACGATGCGCACCGCCTTGCCCTCGCTGCGCGGCACCCCGCCGCTGGGCGCCACCTTCACCTTCACGCTGACGCCGACATGCGATTTCACGAGGCCCTTCAGAACGTGGCTGACATGCACCGGGTCGGCCTCGACGCCCTCGGCCAGTTCGACGTGAATGTGCATCTCGTCCATCCGGCCCGGGCGCACCAGTTCGATCTGGAAATGCGGCGCGAGTTCGGGCACCGCCATCAGCTGCTCCTCGATCTGGGTCGGGAAGACGTTGACGCCGCGCAGGATGATCATGTCGTCGCTGCGGCCGGTGACCTTTTCCATCCGCCGCATCGAGCGGGCCGTGCCCGGCAGCAGGCGGGTCAGGTCGCGGGTGCGGTAGCGGATGATCGGGAAGGCCTCCTTGGTGAGCGAGGTAAACACCAGTTCACCGGGCTCCCCGTCGGGCAAGACCTCGCCGGTCACCGGGTCGATCACCTCGGGGTAGAAATGATCTTCCCAGATGTGCAGCCCGTCTTTCGTCTCGACACATTCGTTGGCCACGCCGGGCCCGATCACCTCGGACAGGCCGTAGATGTCGACGGCATGCATGTCGAAAGACTCCTCGATCTCGCGGCGCATGGCGTTCGTCCAGGGCTCGGCGCCGAAAATGCCCACCTCGAGCGGGCTCTTGCGCGGATCGCGCCCCTGTGCCCGGTATTCGTCAAGGATCGAGAGGGCGTAGGATGGCGTCACGGTAATGCCCTTGGCGCCGAAATCCTCGATCAGGCGCACCTGCCGCTGGGTCATGCCGCCGGAGACGGGCACCACCGTCAGCCCCATCTTCTCGGCGCCGCCATGGATGCCGAGCCCGCCGGTGAAAAGCCCGTAGCCGTAGGCGTTGTGCAGCACGTCGCCGGGGCGCAGGCCCGAGGCGCGCAGGCACCGGGCGACGACGCCGGCCCACATGTCGAGGTCGTTCTTCGTGTAGCCGACAACGGTCGGCTGGCCGGTGGTGCCCGACGAGGCGTGGATGCGGGCGATCTGCTCGCGCGGGACGGCAAACATTCCGAAGGGGTAGTTGTCGCGCAGGTCCTGCTTCACGGTGAAGGGGAATTTCGCCAGATCTTCAAGGTTGCGCAGGTCGTCGGGGTGAACGCCGGCCTCGTCGAATTTCTTGCGGTAGAAGGGCACGTTCTCGTAGGCATGCCGGAGCGACCATTTCATCCGCTCGAGCTGCAGTGCCGAAATCTCGTCGCGCGAGGCAATCTCGATGGGCTCGAGCTCTTCGCGCCGTGGCGTCAGGTCTTTCATCCTGTCCTCCCTGTCCTCCCCGAGCGGTGCTCAGCCGGGGGCGTTTTCGTCGAAATGTGTGCCGTTGATCTGCCGCGAGGCGCCCCGGAACAGAGCTACCTTGCGGCCGTCCTCGCCGGTGACCACCACGTCATAAAGCCCCGAGCGGCCGGCGCGGTGCGCCTCGGTTGCCGTGGCCGTGAGGCGCTCGCCGACACGGCCGGGTGTGAGGTAGGTGATCGAATTGTGCTGGGCGACGACGACGGTGTTGTAACTGTTGCAGGCAAAGGCAAAGGCCGAATCGGCCAGCGTGAAGATAAAGCCGCCGTGGGCAATGCCGTGACCGTTGGCCATGTCTTCGCGCAAGGTCATCGTCAGCACCGCCCGCCCGGGGCCGATCTCGACGATTTCCATGCCCAGCGCCTGGCTGGCGCGGTCGTCCGCCCACATCGCCGCCGCCGAGCGCGCCGCCCGTTCCTGAGGTGTCATGCCGTCTCCTCTTTCGTGCGAAGATCGTGCACAAACCCGACCGAGCGGTCAATAGTAATCGGAGGCGGAAAAAGAAGCCCCGCCGGATGCGGGGCAGTGGTGTAGCTCCCGGCGCCGCGAACTGGGTGGGGGCTGTTGATTGCGGCGCCGGGATTGAGTTCCTCACTCGCTACAGGAAGAAGATCGCCATGAATCCGGGCAACAATGTGGGCGCATCGCGGCATTGTCGCGGAATTCTCGCGGTTTGATGTGGGCAGCGGCGGGCCTGCCTCGGCGGTTGATTTGTCGCCCGGCAGCCGGCATCCTTTCTCCATGACGTTCCAGACGCCGACGCCCCTGCCGGGCCAGGCCCCGCCCGAAACCGTTGCCTTCGACCGCAGGGAGCTGGCGGTCATCCTCGGGCTGTATGGCCAGATGGTCGCCGCCGGCGAGTGGCGCGACTATGCAATGAGCTTCCTGCGCGATCGGGCCGTGTTCTCGGTGTTTCGACATACCGCCGAACATCCGCTCTATCGAATCGAGAAGGCACCGAAACTGCGCCTGCGGCAGGGGCAGTATTCGGTCATCGCCATGGACGGGCGGGTGCTCAAGCGCGGGCAAGACCTGCGCCGGGTGCTGCGGGTGCTGGAACGCAAGCTCATCCGCCCGGTGGAGTAAGGGCAAGCCGCCTGAGGGCCAGAAGGCCACCGCCCCCCGCGGCCTCGATACGCGCCGTGGCAGCGGCGATGCCATCGACCGTGACGGCCATGGCATGGGCATTGGCATGAACCATTCGCCGCCCATCAAGCGCGATGGCGACATGCCCTTTCCAGAACAGCAGATCGCCGCGCCGGGGCGGCCCTTCGGCCGGCGCGCCAAGGCCCATCTGCATGTCGCTGTCGGCGGGGCAGTCGATCCCCGCGGCGCGCAGCACCGTCTGCACGAGGCCGGAACAGTCGATGCCGAAAGACGAGTTGCCGCCCCAGAGGTAGGGCGTGCCGACGAAGGCTTCGGCAAGGGTTACCGGATCGGGCTCGAGGCTCTCGCGCGGGGCGAGATGGGCGGCAGGAACCCAGACGTCGCCAGCGCCCTTTTCCCCGTGAGGCGCCGGAAGGGCGATGCGCGCCCAGTCGCCCTCGGTGCCGGTGACGCGCAGCAGCGCGGCGAAGGGCAGGGGCACGATCTCGCCGCCGTGCTTGAGGTCGGGCCGGGCCTGCCAGTAGCTGCGCAGGGCGCGCAGCCGGTGCGTCGGGGGCTGAACCGGCGCGAGGGCCGCTTCGGGAAGCCAGCCGACATAACCGTCGCGCCCCGAGAAGCCGAAGGCATGGCCCGCTTCGGCCTCGAGCACGCAAAACTCTTCGCCCAGCAGCAATTCGCGCGCGCGCGCCCCGCCCGGCGTCGCACCCAGCGCGGCCACGGGCAGAGCAACCTGCCGCCACGTGCCTTCGGTGAAGCGCTCGGCCGAAACCTTCCCGCGCAGCGAAACATGGGCGACGCGGCCGTTGAACGGCGTCAGGCGCCGGTCGGTCACAGCGCCAGAAGCTCGGGCAGCGCCGCCAGCAGCGCCCGCGCCCCCTGACCGACGCCCCCCTTCGGGCGGGCGGGCGCATCTTTCGGCTGCCAGCCGTAGATGTCGAAATGAACGTAACGCGGGGTGTCGGTGACGAAGCGCCGCAAAAACAGCGCCGCGGTGATCGAGCCGGCCATGCCCCCCGACGGCGCATTGTCGAGATCGGCGATCTTGGGCTCGATCAGCTCTTCATAGGGCGCCCAGAAGGGCATTTCCCAAACCGGGTCGGCCACCCGCCGCCCCGCTGCGCGCAGCTGCGCCGCATCCTCGCTTCGGGTGGCGTAGAACGGGGCGAGGTCGGGCCCGACCGCCACCCGCGCCGCCCCGGTCAGCGTCGCCATGGAAACGATCATGTCGGGCTTGCCCTCGTCGGCGAGGGCGAGGGCATCGGCCAGCACCAGCCGCCCCTCGGCATCGGTGTTGTTGACCTCGACCGTCAGCCCCTTGCGGCTGGTGAGAATGTCGCCCGGGCGCATCGCATTGCCCGAAACGCTGTTTTCGACCGCCGGGATCAGCACCCGCAGGCGCACGGGCAGATCGAGCGCCATGATCATCTTTGCCAGCCCCAGGACCGTCGCCGCGCCGCCCATGTCCTTTTTCATCAGCAGCATCGAGCTGCCGGGCTTGAGGTCGAGCCCGCCGGTGTCGAAACACACGCCCTTGCCGACGAGGGTGAGGTTTGGGCCGCGCCGGCCCCAGGCGAGGTCGATCAGCCGGGGCGCGCGCGTCGAGGCCCGCCCGACGGCATGGATCATCGGCAGCCCTTCCGCCAGCAGCGCATCGCCGGTGATCGTCTCGACGCTGGCGCCGTGGGCCACGGCCAGCTTGCGCGCTGCGGCCTCGAGCTCGTCCGGGCCCATGTCGGAGGCGGGGGTGTTGATCAGATCGCGGGTGAGGGCCTCGCCGGCGGCGATCGCCTCCAGACGGGCGGCATCGGCCCCCTCGGGGGCGATGAGCCGGGCACCGGGCGGCTGCATCTTCCGGTATCGGTCAAACCGATAGCCGGCGAGCAGCCAGCCGAGGAGCGCCTCGTCGAGCGCATCGCCGGCGAGATCGGAAACGAGGTGAAACACCGCATCGGGCAGGCTCGCCCGCGCCTTGCCGAGGGCGAAGCGCACCCGCGCCCGCTCCTGTTCGCTGCCGTGGCCGACCAGCGCCAGCGCATGGGTGCCATCATGGCCCGGAACCATCAGAACCTCGCCGGGGCGCGCCTTGAACCCGCTGGCCGAGATCCATGCCCGCTGCGCCGTGTCAAGGCGTTCGGTGAGCCGCGCGAGGGCATCGGGTTCGACGAGGTGAAGGGGGAGGGAATCGCTGCTCGGCGCGGCAAAGGTGAGAGGCATGCAAGGCTCCTGCTTCTGGTTCGGGCCAAGACTACCGGCCGGGCCTGCAGCCGCAACCTCAAACCCGCAGGTCCTGCAAATCCCACAATGCCTGAAGCGACCCCTCGCCGACGCGCTCGAGCCGCGCCATCGTGGCCGAGAGCGCGGCGGAATCGCAACTTGCGCAGGTTTCGAGCACATCGCGCCCGACCCGCGCCAGAGTCGTGAACCCGAGCTGCCGCGAGAGCTGGACGATCAGCCGCACCGTGGTGCGAACGGCGTCGATATCGCCCTCGCGCAGGCGGCGGCCTGCCCGATCGAGCGCCTCGACAAGATCTTCAAGCGCGCGGGCCACGGCCACGTCGGCCGCCGCCGGCCCGAGGCTGCGCACGAGCGTTTCGAGCTGGTCACGATCGACCCGCGCCCGCTCGTCCGGTCGTATGTGAAAGACGGCACTCACCCTCTTGCCCTCACATCACCCCTGTTTCCAAAGCAGGCTGATCGTCGCACGGGAAAATCAAGAAATCGTTGCCCGGCGCCTGCGAAATCGCTCGAATTGAAAGCAGATTTCCGGTAGGCCTCGGTGCTGAAAGCCGCGACAGAAGTCCGCGAAAGGAGACCGCAATGATCCCCGCCCGCCCCCTGCCATCCTATCTCGTCACTCGCTACCAAGGCTGGACGGCCACCCAGTATGCCGAGAACAAGGCGTGGTACCGGCGTCTTGCCACCGAGGGCCAGCGCCCGAGGGCGATGATCATTTCCTGCTGCGACAGCCGGGTGCATGTCACTTCGATCTTTGGCGCCGATCAGGGCGAGTTCTTCATCCATCGCAACATCGCCAACCTCGTGCCGCCCTTTGCCCCCGACAGCGAGGCGCATGGCACCTCGGCGGCGGTAGAATATGCCGTGCGGGCGCTGAAGGTGGCGCATGTCATCGTCATGGGTCATTCGGCCTGCGGCGGGGTGCGCGGCTTTTACGACATGGAAACCGGACAGGCGCCGGAGCTGCGCGAGGCGTCGAGCTTCGTCGGCCGCTGGATGAGCCTGCTGCAGCCGGGATACGACCGGGTGAAGGATGACCATTCCGGCGAAGACTGCGTTGCCGCGCTCGAGAAGGAGGCGGTGCGGGTCTCGCTCGAAAACCTGATGACCTTCCCCTTCGTGCAGGCGGCGGTGGAGGCCGAAGACCTGACGCTGCACGGCCTCTGGCACGACATCGGCGAGGGCCACCTGCTCTGGTACGACCCCGAGGCCGACGCCTTCAGGCCGGTCTGAGCGCCGCGCCGGCGAGGCCCGGGTCAGACGCCGGCGAGGCGTGGGCGCTCGATGCTGTGGACGGGCGCCACCAGCGGGCGGTTCGGAACGATTCGCCTTCCCGTCCGGTGGCCAGACCGTTGCGGCGCCTCGGAGCTCTGCCCGAAGGCGGCGTCGAGCATCGTTGCCCAGGAGGAGGCGGGGCGTTGCGGGTGGGGACCATCGCAGAGTTCGAGGGCGGCCAGGCGGCGCTGGCGGGCCTTGGCAAGAAGAGGACATGCGGGCATCCGAAGTCTCCCATGGTTGACACGGTTGCGCGTTCTGACGCGACCGGTGCAGAGGCGGGGCAGTCTTGCCGGGTGGCATTCCGGCCCGGCCCGTCCGCCTCTGCGGCGACCATTCCACTTTTGGTGGCGATTCGGGCCGAAATGCCCCGAAAATGGGGCGAAAATGTGAATTTTCACAATTTTGACACGCGCAGACCCCGGAAAGGCCGGTTTCGGCCCTTGCGAAGCCGATTTTGCGTGATCAGCCGCTCCGGCGCGCGATCGGGTTGGTGAGAAGCAGAACCCCCGTCGGTGCCGCGCTTTCGTCGATCCGGGCGCGCATGGAGTGGAACACCGGCTGCGCGGCGCGCGGCTCGAGAACGCTTTGGTAGAGCGGGACGGCTGCGCCCTCCCCGGCCCGGCGCGCATTCAGGGCCGCAAGCGCCGCCCGACGCCTGGCCCGGGCCAGATCGCGCAGCGAGGTCTGGGCCCGGTTCTCGGTCATGGCCGGTCTCCGTGCGGGCGAACGAAGCGCTGCCCCTGCCGCTTGCGGGTCGGGGTTCCAGCGCCGGCAGGTTCGAGAGCCGGTCCGATGTTCTTCGTAGACATGCCGCACCCCCTTCTTT
>RFKM01000111.1 GCA_003694465.1 Alphaproteobacteria bacterium | reverse complement strand
CCCTTTCGCTATCTCGTGGGCGAGCGTTTCAGAGCCCAGAACGGAGATGACCATGCCCGAGACCGCCCCCCTTCGCCTTGGCATCGCGGGACTGGGAACCGTCGGCGTCGGGGTGGTGCGCATCGTGCGCAAGCACGCCGCCCTGCTGGCCGCCCGCGCCGGGCGCCCGGTGGAGATCGCCGCCGTCTCGGCCCGTTCGCGTGACAAGGACCGGGGCATCGACATTGGCCGATACGGCTGGGAAGACGATCCGGTCGCCCTCGCCCGGCGCGAAGATGTCGATGTCGTCGTCGAACTCATGGGCGGCTCCGACGGGCCGGCGAAGGCCACCGTCGAGGCGGCGATCCGGGCCGGCAAGGATGTGGTCACCGCCAACAAGGCGCTGCTCGCCCATCACGGGCAGGAGCTTGCCCGCGCCGCCGAGGCCGCGGGCAGCGTGCTGCGCTTCGAGGCGGCGGTGGCGGGGGGGATCCCGGTCGTCAAGGCGCTCACCGAAGGGCTGGCGGGCAACGAGATCACCCGGGTGATGGGGGTGATGAACGGCACCTGCAACTACATTCTCACCCGCATGGAGGCCACCCGGCAGGGCTATGACGCGCTCTTCGACGAGGCCCACAAGCTGGGCTATCTCGAGGCCGACCCGCAGCTCGACGTGGGCGGCATCGACGCCGGCCACAAGCTTGCCCTGCTGGCGGCGATCGCCTTTGGCACGCAGGTGAATTTCGAGGCGGTGGAGATCGAGGGGATCGAGCAGATCGAGCTGCGCGACATCGAGGAAGCCGCCGCCATGGGTTACCGGATCAAGCTGCTGGGCGTCGCCCGGATGACGGGGCGCGGGCTCGAGCAGCGCATGAGCCCCTGCCTCGTGCCGGCCAATTCGCCCCTCGGCCAGCTCGAGGGCGGCACCAACATGGTGGTGATCGACGGCGACAGCGTCGGCCAGATCGTGCTGCGCGGCGCCGGGGCCGGCGAGGGCCCGACCGCCAGCGCGGTGATCGGCGACGTGATCGACATTGCCCGGGGCTTCCGCGTTTCGACCTTCGGCGTCTCGGCCGGCGATCTGGTCGCCGCCACGCCGGCGCGCGCCGCCGTGCCCGCGCCCTATTACCTGCGCATGGAACTGATCGACAAGCCGGGCGCCATGGCCAAGGTGGCGGCGGTGCTGGGCGAGGCGGGCGTTTCCATCGACCGGATGCGCCAGCATGGCCATTCCGCCCCGACGGCGCCGGTGATCTTCGTCACCCACAAATGCGCCCGCGCCCAGATCGACGCCGCCCTCGTCGGCATGAGCCAGACCGGCGTCGTCGCCGGTGCGCCGGTGGCGATCCGCATCGAGGAAGTCTGAACGGAGCGGCCGCCGGTCGTTCCGGCGAACCGCAACCTGCCCGCTCGCCCGCCACGTCCGGCACCGAGACCGGGCAGATGCCCGAGGCCGCTCGCCGGGCCGGAGTGGTCTCGCGGTTTCATTGCCAGACCCGCCGGATTCCCGAACGCCGCCCGAAGACTCCACGAATCTAGATTCCTAGATTCCGACACCTCGCGCCGTCCGCGCCAACACTGATCGGAGGCATGACCGCGCCATCCCGGCGCCGGATCGGCAGGGCTTGCGGGCGGCCCCCACAGGTTGGTGCATGGGCCGGACTCCACGAATCTGGAGTCCGGGGGTCCGCGCCGTCCGCGCCCTCCCCATCCCCCACTCGGCCCTCCGCCGGCATCCGCCATGTTCGCGCAAACATCGGAAATGATAGCGCAAACCCGGCGAACCGCGCCTTTACCGGCCTGTCCGGCGCCTGCTATGCCGACCTTGGGATCCCAACTTGCAAGGACGTCCGCCATGATTGCCTCACCCGTCGTTTTCGCCGACCGCATGCTGTCGCTGGGCCTCGCCCGGGTTTCCGAGGCCGCCGCCATCGCCTCGGCCAAGCTGATCGGCCGGGGCGACGAGAAGGCCGCCGACCAGGCCGCCGTCAACGCCATGCGCGACCAGCTCAACCTGCTCGACATCCGCGGCACGGTGGTCATCGGCGAGGGCGAGCGCGACGAGGCGCCGATGCTCTACATCGGAGAGGAGGTGGGCAACGGCGAGGGCCCCGAGGTCGACATCGCGCTCGACCCGCTCGAAGGCACCACCCTCACCGCGAAGGACATGCCCAATGCCCTGACCGTCATCGCCATGGCGCCGCGCGGAACGCTCCTGCACGCCCCCGACGTCTACATGGACAAGCTCGCCATCGGGCCGGGCTTTCCGAAAGACGTGGTCAACCTCGAGATGTCGCCCGCCGAGCGGGTCGAGGCCCTTGCCCGGGCCAAGGGATGCAGCACCGAAGACATTACCGTCTGCGTGCTCGAACGCCCCCGCCACGACGCGATGATCGCCGAGCTGCGCGAAACCCGGGCGGCGATCAAGCTCATCACCGATGGCGACGTGGCCGGGGTCATGCACACCGCCGAGGCCGAGCGCACCGGGGTCGACATGTACATGGGCGCGGGCGGCGCCCCCGAGGGGGTTCTGGCGGCGGCGGCGCTCAAATGCATGGGCGGGCAGATGTGGGGCCGGCTGCTGTTTCGCAACGATGACGAACGCGCCCGCGCCGCCCGGGCCGGCATCACCGACCTCGACCGGATCTATTCGCGCGACGAACTGGTCACCGCCGACGTGATCTTTGCCGCCACCGGCGTGACCGATGGCTCGATCCTGGCCGGGATCAAGACCCAGCCGGGCTGGGTCGAATCCGAAACCCTGCTGATGCGCTCGAAATCCGGCTCGGTCCGGCGCATCACCTACCGCACCCCGATCGAACGCACCGGCCTTTGACCGCGCCCGCCCATGCCGCCCGGGGGGTGGCAGGGCAATGGTCCCCGATCGCCGGCAGGCAAGACCCCCACGCCTGACCGGACGGCGGCCCTCGGCGGGCAGGCAGGCGCGCGGGCGCAAGGGCGAGTGACTTCCTTGGCCGCCCGGCGCGAATGACCGCGCCCGTCGTCCCGCGCTGGACCTCTCCGCCCCCGGCGCCTAAACCCGGGGCATGACCGCCTTTCTCGACGTCGAAACCTCGCTCGGCGGGCGCCGCTGGCTCGGCCCCGACCTTGAAACCGCCCGCGCCGCCGAGGCGCTGGAACAGGCCACCGGCCTGCCCGGCCCGGTCTGCGCGGTGCTCGCCCGGCGCAAGGTGCCCGCCCCCGAGGCCGAGGCCTTCCTCGCCCCGACCCTGCGCGACACCCTGCCCGACCCGCGCGGCCTGCGCGACATGGAAGCCGCCGCCGCCCGGCTTCTGGCCGCCGTCGAGGCCCGCGAGCGGATCGCCATCTTCGCCGATTACGATGTCGATGGCGCCGCCTCGGCGGCCCTGCTGATCGACTGGCTGCGCGCCTTCTCCCTCGCCCCGACCCTCTACATTCCCGACCGGATTGCCGAAGGCTACGGGCCGAACGTTCCGGCCATGGAGCGGCTCGCCGCCGAGCACCCGCTGATCGTGGTGGTCGACAGCGGCACCCTTGCCCATGACCCCATCGCCGCCGCCCGGGCGAAAGGCGCCGATGTCCTCGTGCTCGACCATCACCTCGGCGGCGAAACCCTGCCCCCGGCGACGGCGCTGGTGAACCCCAACCGCCAGGACGAAGACCCGGACGGACCGGGCTATCTCTGCGCTGCGGGGGTGGTCTTCCTGATGCTGGTCGAGGCAGGGCGGCAGATGCGCGCCGCGGGCCGAAAGGGCCCCGACCTGCTGGCGATGCTCGATCTCGTCGCCCTCGCCACCGTCGCGGACGTGGCGCCGCTGGTCGGCGCAAACCGGGCGCTGGTCGTGCAGGGGCTGAAGGTGATGGCCCGCCGTGCCCGCCCCGGACTGGTGGCGCTGGCCGACGTGGCCGGGATGAACAGCGCCCCCGCCGCATATCACCTCGGCTACCTGCTCGGCCCGCGGGTCAACGCCGGCGGCCGGATCGGGCGCGCCGATCTCGGGGCGCGGCTGCTCGCCAGCACCGACCCGGCCGAGGCGCGGCGCCTTGCCGAAGAACTCGACCGGCTCAACGCCGAACGGCGCGCCATCGAGGCCGAGGTGCTGGCCGCCGCTCGCGCCCAGGCCGAGGCGCGCGGGCTCGACGCGCCGCTGGTCTGGGCGGCAGGCGAGGGCTGGCACCCGGGGGTTGTCGGCATCGTTGCCTCGCGGCTGAAGGAACTGGCCGGCCGCCCGGCGGTGGTGATTGGCCTCGACGGCGACGAGGGGCGCGGCTCGGGCCGGTCGGTGGCCGGCATCGACCTCGGCGCCAGCGTCCAGCGCCTCGCCCGAGAAGGGCTGATCGCCCGCGGTGGCGGCCATCGCATGGCCGCCGGCCTCAGCCTCTCGCGCGCGCAGATCGAGCCGGCGATGGCGCGCCTGTCCGAACTCCTCGCCCGCCAGGGCGCGGGCCGCGAAGGCCCCCGCGCGCTGCGCCTCGACGGGCTGCTCATGCCCGGCGCGGCGAGCCCCGAGCTCGTCGCCGCCCTCGAGGCCGCCGGCCCCTATGGCGCCGCCGCCCCGGCGCCGCGATTCGCCTTTCCCGATGTCGCCATCGCCCATGCCCGGCCGGTG
>RFKM01000110.1 GCA_003694465.1 Alphaproteobacteria bacterium | reverse complement strand
CGGGCAGGATGTTGGCCGTGCAGGTGAAACAATGGGCAAAGAGCGCGGTGGCCCGCACCGGCCCGTCGGGCATGTCGAGCCGGCCCGAAAGGGTGCTGCCGTCATGGCCTTCGAAACTGAATTTCTCGCTGCGCATCGACGCCTCCGCTTGTCTGCCGGACCAAGGTGGGGCGGACCCGGGCGAACCGCAAGCCCCGCCTCCGCCGGGCACGGCTTCGTGAACGCCCCGTCACGAACGCCGAAAGCCCTTGCGAAGGCGCGGGGCCGGACTATCCTTCTGCCATGATCCAGGCCCTTGCCCCGCGCCTTGCGCGCCCCGCCCGCCTTGCCCGCGCCGCCTTCGCCGCCGCGCTTGCCGCCGCGGTGCTCCTGCTCGCGCCCGCGGCCCGGGCCCAGGGCATGGAATTCAGCGCCTACCAGAAGAACATGGCCTTCAACAACAAGGTCGAACGCAAACTCGCCGCCGACATCATCGCCCGCAAGCCCGATTTCGTGATGCTGCAGGAGGTCAACCGCGACAATGGCAAGATCCTTGCCATGCTTTCGGCCGAATACCCGAGCCAGCAGTTCTGCACCTTCAAGGAGATCGGCGGCACGGCGGTGCTGTCGCGCTGGCCGCTGGTGCCCGGCACCGACCATTGCGAGGATGTCGGCGATTTTGCCGCCCTGCAGGTGCGCACGCCCGAAGGCCCGGTCTGGGCGATCTCGGTGCATCTCGAGACCATCGACAAGCCCTTCCATGCGATCCAGGCCGCCGATCTGGCCCGCAGCCTTGCCACGTTCCAGGGGCCGATCGTGATCGGCGGCGATTTCAACGATTTCCCCGGCTCCTCGGCGGTGCGTGGGCTGGAAAAGGCCGCCGGCGTGCGGCGGATCGGCGCGGCGATCGGAACAAGGCCGATGGCCGGCGGACTTCTGGCGGTGCCGATCGACTTCGTTTTCGCCAGTGGCGGGCAAGGTTCGGTCGAGCGCCTGCCCTTCCTCGGCTCCGACCATTACGGGGTTCTGGCCCGTTTCCGCTTCGGCAACTGAGGCCGGCGGATGGCGCGGCAAGCGAAGGGGCAGGGGGCACCGATCTGCCAGCAGCATCTCCCGTTCCGCCCGTGGAGCGATCCGGTGCTCTCGCGCCTGCCGGGGCTGAAGCCCGTCGAACCGGGCGACTGGCTGCGCCGCGACGAGGCCTTCGCCCCGCAGATGGCCCTGCGCGACGCGCTGCTGGCAACCCGCCGCGACGAGGTTCTGCGCCTCGATCCGGGGGCCGAGGCGGCGGCGCGGGCGCTGCTCGAGGCGGTGCTCGAGGAGATCTCCGGGAAGGACGGCTACCGGCGCGCCGGCGAGGCGGTGACCTGCCCGGACGGGCGGCGGGTGACGATCGACCGTGCAGACCCGCTCCTGACCGCCGGGCGCCTCGTGCAGGAAGATCTCGTTCTGATGCAGCGCCGCCCCGGCGAAAGCGCGCACCTGATGCGCGGGGCGGTGGTCTGCTTTCCGGCCAGCTGGACCCTTGCCGAGAAGTTCAACCGCCCCCTTGCCGCGATCCACACCCCGGTGGCGGTCTATTCCGATGACATGGCCCGCCGGGTGCAGCGCCTCTTCGACGGGCTGCGCCTCGGGCGGCCGATCTGGCGGGCCAATGCCTTTCTCTACGAGGATCCGGCGCTGTTCCAGCCGCGCCGGGAAGACGCCCCGCGCCCCGCCCCAAGCCCCGGGGCGCGCTGGCTGCGGATGGAGCGGCAGGTGCTGCGCCGGCTCGAGGCGGTGGAGGACACGGTGGTTTTCTCGATCCACACCTGGGTGCTCGACGCCACCTGCCTTTCGCCCGAGGATCGGGCCGCGCTCGGGGGCGGGCCGGAGGGGGCCGCGCGTGCCTGACGAGGCCCGGCGCGCGGGCGCAGGTCGGTCAGGACAGCAGCGACTGGATCGCCTGTATTGCCGCGTCCGACTGGCTGGCGCCGATGCCGACGCCGGTGACCGCGGCGAGCCGGGCCGAGAAGGTCATGCTCTCGCGCCCCAGCACCGCCATGGTGAGCAGCACCGCCCCGACCGGCAGCGAAAAGGCCATCACCGCGACGTTGAGCGCATTGACGGCCGAGCGATGGACCAGCGGCGCGCGCTCGACATCGTCGAATTCGGGGATCAGGTCGTCGAAAAGGCGCAGCCGGAGCGCCGCCGCGCCTTCGCGGTCGGCGGCCTGTGCCGGGTGGGTCGGCTGCGGGCGCAGCTTCGCAAAGCGCCCCGCGCCGGCCGAGGTGCCCGAGACCTTGCCCTCGCCGCCCGGAAAGACCGTCGGCCCCGGGGCGGGGTGGCGCTCGTCGGGCGCCTCTTCGGCCCGGGCCTGCGCCCGGCGGGCGATCTCGCTGTCGTAGCGGTCGATGATCTCGCTCGGCACCCAGTCGGGCGGGAGCGGCTCGAAACGGCTGCTGGCGCAGCGGGCGGGCTGCTACTCGACGACGATCGCAACCTCGGCGGCGAGCACCAGAACGCCCGGGCCTTTCGCCTCGCCTTCCTCTTCCGGCGGCAGGATCTCGGCGCCATCCGCCTCGTCTTCTTCGAGCAGGACCGACACCGTCTCGTCGAGCAGGGAATCGACGGTTTCGGCGTCAAAGACCCAATCGGTCTCGAGCAGCACCTCGCCAGCGGCGGGGCAGCGTTCTTCGATCTGGGCCAGAAGCGAGGCGCAGATCTCCTCGTGATCGTCGCGCCCGGCGCCCTCGGGGCCGTGCCCGACCGAGACCACGAAACATTCGTCCAGCCCCTGATCGGCGCTCACTTCGGGAAAGTCGCGGCCAAGCCGGGCATGGGCAAGGCCGATGCGCACGTCGGGGCGGTCGAAGATGACCATGTCGTCATAATCGTTGTCGATATGCAGGCCGCTGGGGGTGTTCTGCAGCATCGTGGCGGCGAGCTTCGCGGCCAGTTCGTGAAAGTCGATCCCGGCCTGCCCCTTGTAGAACAGGGCGCCGATGGTGCTCTGTGCCGTGGCGGTTGACATTGGACGCTCCTGACGGGTTCGATTTCGTTTCGCAATTCAGGAAGCCTCTAAAAAACGACGAAAATTTGAAAGGAATCGTAAATTTTCGGG
>RFKM01000109.1 GCA_003694465.1 Alphaproteobacteria bacterium | reverse complement strand
GCGCAGGACGGGCGTTGCCACCTCGGCGGTCGGGTGGGCCTTCAGCGCCGCGACGAGCTCTTCGACAAACCACGGCGGCGTGAGCGGCGCATCGCCCTGCAGGTTGACGACGATGTCGAAGCGCTGGTCCAGGGCGTCATGGGCCTCGGCGCAACGCTCGGTGCCGTTGGCGCAGGCGGGCGATGTCATCACCACTTCGGCGCCGAAGCCTTCGGCCGTCTCGCGTATCCGCCCGTCGTCCGTCGCGATCACCACCCGGTCGACTCCCGAGACCTGCATCGCCGCCTCCCAGCTGCGTTGCACGAGGGTCTTGGCCTGGCCATCGGCGCCGACGAGTCTGGCCAGGGCCTTGCCGGGAAAGCGGGTCGAGGCGTGGCGCGCCGGTATGACGAGCAGGGTCGGCATGTCAGGCGGGCTTGAGCTCGACCCCCGGCGCATAGGCGATGAAGAAGGGGTTTTCATAGCCCGGCTTGCCGTAGGTGAGCGGCGTGTGGTCATCGAACCGGATCACCTTGCCGCCGGCCCCGTTCAGAACCGCGTGGCCGGCGGCAGTGTCCCATTCCATGGTCCGGCCGAGGCGGGGATAGAGATCGGCCTCGCCCGTCGCGACGAGGCAGAATTTCAGCGAAGAGCCGGCCGACGTCATGTCCTTCACGGCATATTTGGCGATGTAGTCGTCGGTGGCCTTGTCGCGGTGCGATTTCGAGGCGACGACCATCAGCGCCGCGTTGTCGGGTGTGCCGACGTGGATCGGGCGCAGATCGCCGGGCCTGTCCTTGTCGAAGGGGCCGATCTCCTCGACCGAGGCGCCATCGGCCCGGGTGAAGAACATCCTCTGTTTCGCCGGGGCATAGACGACGCCGCGGATCGGCACGCCATCGACCACATAGGCGATGTTGACGGTGAAATCGCCGCGCCGGTGCACGAATTCCTTTGTGCCGTCGAGCGGATCGACAATCAGGAATTCCCGGGCGCTTTCGCCATGGCTGGCGGCCTGCTCCTCGGTGACCAGCAGCACGTCGGGAAAGGCGGCCCGCAGGCCGGCGGAAATGAGGGCGTCGGCGGCCTCGTCGGCGGCGGTGACCGGGCTGTCGTCGGATTTCGAGCGCACGTCGAAATCGTCGGAATTGTAGATGTCCATGATCGCGTCGCCCGCTTCCAGGGCCAGGCGCCGCATCACCGTTTCGAGCCGTTCAAGATCCAATTCTGCCTCCATCTGCCGCGGCCCTGCCCCGGCGTTGTAAAAATGCACGCGTCCCCTTATGATCCGCGGGAAAGGGATCGGCAAGAATTCCCTGCAAGAATGGGGGCAGCACAGGCAGAAGGTGACTCCATGCTGAAATTTGAGGTCCGGCAGCAGCAAACCCTTCTCGGGGGCATGCTGACGGTGTTCGAGGTCACGTATCACGCCACCGTGCACGCGCTGCGCAAGAAACATTCGAACGCCCTCGTCGGCCTTCTGCTCAACATGCTGCAGACGCTGATGCTCGTGGTCGTGTTCTACCTGATGTATTCGATCCTCGGCCTCAAGGGGGCGCGGCTGCGGGGCGATTTTCTCGTCTACATCATGTCGGGCATCTTCCTTTACCTGACCCATGTGAAGACGCTGGGCGCGGTGGTCGGCTCCGAGGGGCCAACCTCGCCGATGATGCAGCACGCGCCGATGAACACCCTCGTGGCGATCATGTCGGGGGCGCTGTCGCAGCTCTACATTCAGGTGCTGTCCGCATCGCTCGTTCTTTACATCTACCACATCGCCATGAAACCCCTCGAAATCGAGAACGTGACCGGGGTTTTCGGCATGCTGCTGCTGGCCTGGTTCCTTGGCATCGGCGTCGGCCTCAACTTCCTTGCGCTCAAGCCGTGGTTTCCGCAATTCACCGCCGTCGGCTCTCAGCTCTATACCCGCGCCAACATGATCGCCTCGGGCAAGATGTTCGTCGCCAATACCCTGCCGTTCACCATGCTCAAGATGTTTGACTGGAACCCGTTGTTCCACATCATCGACCAGGCGCGCGGATTTGCCTTCATCAATTACAACCCGCACTATTCCAACTGGCACTACGCGCTTTATATCGCGATCGCGCTCACCTTCACCGGCTTCATGGGCGAATCCTACACGCGCCGGCACGCCTCGCGCAGCTGGGGCGCGCGGCGCTAACCCTTCGGAGCGGCAAGAAGGCTGATGGCCGGCGCGCGGTCGGTGCGGCGGAGGTCGAGAATGCGGTCGGCGGGCAGGTCGAGCCAGCCATCGACATGTCCGTCGGGCCAGGTGATCCGCACCCGCACCTTCTGTGCTGTGCCAAGACCGAAATGTTCGGGCACGGACGCGCCCGAGGCATGGCCACCGCCGACGGTAATCTCGCGGCTGGCCCGCAAATCGCCCGCCTCGAGATCGATCCAGGCGCCAACGGCGCGGCTGTTCGGCGCCGGTTGAGCAAGCTGAAGCTCGATCCAGTGCCCGCCGCCCTGATCGCCAGAGGCGGTTGCATTTTCATAGACTTCCATCGGGGCGCGGCGGTTGACCACCACAAGGTCGAGCCGGCCATCGAGATTGAGATCGGCCAATGCCGCCCCGCGCGCGCGCGCCATGCTGGCCACGCCGGCCTCGACGGACGCTTCGACAAAGGTCCCGTCGTCGCGTTGAACCAGCAGGCTGTTCGGATCGTCGATCGCATTCGAGGGCATCTGATCGACATTGCCCTTGGCGATGAAGACATCGTCGCGCCCGTCGTTGTTCACGTCGCCAATGGCGATGTGCCACCCCGTCGAGGGGCGCCCGTCATCGCCGATGTGCGGGCGCTGGGCGGTCGTTCCGAGCGAAAAGGGCGCATCCACCCAGCTCGGCCCCGGCCCGTCGCGGAGCTGCAGGCGCTGGTCGCCCATAGACGAGAGGAAGACATCGGGCAGACCGTCGCCGTTCATGTCGCGGCTGGCAATGCCCATGCCCCAGAGCGACCAGGGGTGCCAGCCTTCGGCTTCTTTGTAGAGGCGCGGCACGGGCTCCATCGCCCACATCTGTTCGCTGCCGCCGCGGACATAATAATGCCGGTCGTTCGACAGGCGCAGATCGGCGCGACCAGACCGGTTCCAGTCGGAAAACAACGCCGACAGCGCGCAATAGCCCGGGGCAAGCGCCAGTGGCGCGCCGTAGCGGATGCCCTGCGGGCGGTAGAGCTGGTTGACGTCGCAGGCCTCGAAAGGGCCTTCGGGATTGTTCCTGTCGACATAATTGCCGAAGGCGAGGGTCGGCAGGGTCTGCCCCCGCTCCCAGGTGGCGGAAAAGGCGGTTGTCCAGCGGTCGTCACTCACGAATCCGAGCGACTCCGGGAAGGGCTCGAACCGGCAGTCTCCAAGACCGCGCAGCAGCCGGTTTTCGCCAACGCGCAGCACGGCAAGGTCGAGCAGGCCGTCGCTGTCGATGTCGAGCGGATAGAGGCCTGTGACCCGGCGCAGCGCCAGCTCCGGCGGCGTGTCGGCGACGAAACGCAGCGCCGCGCCGGGCCCCTCGGTGACGTTGCGAAAGAGTTCGGCCGGGTTCTCGCCCCCGGCCGCGACGATTTCGGGCAGGTGGTCGCCGTTGCAGTCGAACACCGCCACGCCCCCGCCAACGAAATGCTCCCAGCCGCCGGCATAGACATGTTCGGGCATGGCAACGGGCCGGAACGCCGGCCCGCCGAGGGCGATGGTGGGCAGGAAAAGAGCCGCGAGCAGAAAGAGCCTAGACATTTTGCGCAAGTCTCCGAACCGCGATTTCGCTGACCCCTTCAACGGCAAAGGCCGCAGCCCCCCGCGCCCACATTTGGTCGCCCCACTTGTGAATCTTCACCTCGGGGGGCGGGGCGTCGACCTGCACAACCGCATCGTGCATGGCGGCCAGAACCTCGTCGGAATAGAGGAAATCGTGGCTCATGCGCTCGCCCGACAGGATCAAGAGGCTCGGGTCGAAGATGTTGACGAGATTGGCAAGGCCCATGGCAAACATCCGGCTGGCGCGCTGGGTGATCGAGCGCGCGGTCGGATCGCCGCGCCGGGCGGCCTCGAACAGGGTGGCAAGGCGGCGCTCGGGCGGCAGACCGGGGTTTACCGGCAAAGAGATGTCGGCCTCGCGCAGCAGCGCGTAGTCGGCGACATAGGCCTCGAGGCAACCGCGCTGCCCGCAGCGGCACAGCGCCCCGTCGAGGTGCACCTTGGTGTGCCCGAACTCGGCACCGCAACCGCGGGTGCCGCGGAAGATCTCGCCGTTGATGACGATGCCCATGCCGACGCCCTGCTCGATCGTCACGACGATGAAATCGCGCACGTCTTTCGCCTCGCCGAAGAGCTGTTCGGCCTTGGCGACGAGGTTCGCATCGTTGTCGATGAAGACGGGCATCGGCAGGGCGGCTTCGAACATGTCGCGCAGGTGGACGTTTCGTTCGGTGAGCGAGGGTGACCAGTGAACGAAGCCCGAGACCGCGTCGATCGTGCCCGCAAGCCCGATGCCGAGGCCGGAAATGTCGGCGGTGGAGCGGCCGATCCGGGCGGTCGCATCGGCAAGCAGGTGCCGGATATCGGTCAGGAGCCCCTCGGGCGAAAGGCGCGGCGCCGAGAGCGGGCGCGTATCCTCGGCCAGCATCTTTCCCTCGAAGTCGATCAGCACGATGGACAGCGTGCGGAACGAGACCTTGATCCCGGCAATGAGATGCGCGGCCCCGCGCAGCTTGAGCGAAACCCTCGGCCGGCCCCGCCCGCCGCTGCGCCCGGCTTCGCTGGCCACTTCCTCGATGAGCCCGGCGCGAATCATCTCCTGGGTAATTGCGGTGATCGTTGCCGGGCTGACCCCTGTTCGCACGGCAAGGTCGATCCGGGCGATCTCCGGTTCAGCGCGAATCGCTGCAAGCACCTCGGCGCGCGTGCGCTCGCGCGAATCGCTGGCGGTGTTGCTTCTGTCGTTGGGCGACAAGGCGTCTCTCCCTGCTTTCGATTCCCTGATCTATCACAAATTTCGGGTTTCGGCGCGATATTTATTTAAATGCCCAAAATAAATGTGCTATGGTGGCCGCAACCGCCGATTCCGGCCCTTGGCCGCGTTTCGGCGGGATCTTTGGGAGGACACCATGAAAAAGACATCCGTAATTGCCGCCGCCATTCTTGGCGCAACGATGGCCACCTCGGCGCTTGCCCAGACCGTTGGCGTGAGCTGGTCGAATTTCCAGGAAGAGCGCTGGAAGACCGACGAAGCGGCGATCGTTGCCGCGCTCGAGAAGGCCGGCGTCGAATACATTTCGGCCGACGCGCAAAGCTCGGCGGCCAAGCAGCTTTCCGACGTGGAAAGCCTCATCGCGCAGGGGGCCGATGCGCTGATCATTCTCGCGCAGGACACCCAGGCGATCATTCCGGCCGTTCAGGCCGCGGCCGACGAAGGCATCCCGGTCATTGCCTATGACCGCCTGATCGAAGACCCGCGCGCCCTCTACATCACTTTCGACAACGTCGAGGTCGGCCGCATGCAGGCGCGCGCCGTGCTCGCCGCCGCGCCGAAAGGCAACTACGTGATGATCAAGGGCTCGCCGACCGACCCGAACTCCGACTTCCTGCGTGGCGGGCAGCAGGAGGTTCTGCAAGCGGCGATCGATGCCGGCGACATCAAGATCGTCGGCGAGGCCTACACCGACGGCTGGCTGCCGGCGAACGCCCAGCGCAACATGGAGCAGATCCTGACCGCGAACGACAACAAGGTCGATGCGGTCGTCGCCTCGAACGACGGCACCGCCGGCGGTGTTGTCGCCGCGCTCACCGCGCAGGGCATGGAAGGCATCCCGGTTTCGGGTCAGGACGGCGACCATGCCGCGCTGAACCGTATTGCCAAGGGCACCCAGACCGTCTCGGTCTGGAAAGACTCGCGTGAGCTCGGCAAGGCGGCTGCGGAAGCCGCCGTGGCGATGATCAATGGCACCAAGATGGAAGACCTGCCGGGTGTGGTGAAGTGGACCTCGCCCTCGGGCACCACGATGAACGCGATCTTCCTTGCCCCGGTTCCGATCACCAAGGACAACCTGTCGGTCGTGGTCGATGCCGGCTGGATCACCAAGGAAGAGCTGTGCCAGGGCGTCGTCAACGGCCCGGCACCGTGCAACTGATCGCCAGATCGCACTGAAACGCGTCTCCCCCCGGCCAATTTCCGGGGGGAGATCATATCCAGCGGACAGCGGACATGACAGACACACCCCCCACCACCGATGTGTCGGAACCGACGCGGCTGAAGCGGTCGGTTTTCCAGACGCTCGAGCTCGACACGCGCCTTTTGGGCATGATCGGCGCATTCCTGATCATCGCGCTCGCCTTCAACATTTTGACCGACGGCCGGTTCCTGACGCCGCGCAACATCTTCAACCTGACGATTCAGACAGTGTCCGTGGCGATCATGGCAACGGGCATGGTGTTCATCATCGTCACCCGCCATATCGACCTTTCGGTCGGCGCGGTTCTGGCCGTGACATCGGCGACGATGGCGATGGTGCAGACGGCGGTTCTTCCCGACTGGCTGGGCATTCCGCTCGGCAGCCCGCTCATCGCCCCGATCGCCATTGCCTCGGGCATCGTTGTCGGCCTCGCCATCGGCGCATTGCACGGGTGGCTGGTCGGATACCTGACCATTCCCGCCTTCATCGTCACCCTCGGCGGCTATCTCGTCTGGCGCAACGTCGGCTGGTATCTCACCAAGGGGCAGACCATCGGGCCGCTTGACGAGAATTTCCAGATTTTCGGGGGAATCAACGGCACGCTCGGTGAAACCTGGAGCTGGGTCGTCGGCGTCATTGCCGTGGCGTTCGTCCTCTGGGCGATGGTGCAGGCACGCCGCTCCAGAATCGCGCACGGCTTCCCGGCCAAGCCGCTCTGGGCCGAATTCGTGATCGGCGGCATTGCGGCGGTTTCGATCCTCGGGTTCGTCGCCATCCTGAACGCCTATGACATTCCCACCATCAAGCTGAAGCGCCTGTTCGAGGCGCGCGGCGAGGTCATGCCCGAGGGCTACACCGCCGGCTATGGCCTGCCGATCTCGGTGTTCGTGCTCATCCTGATCGCCGTCATCATGACGGTGATCGCCAAGCGCACGCGCCTCGGCCGCTACATCTTCGCCACCGGCGGCAACCCGGAAGCGGCGGAACTGGCGGGGATCAACACCCGGTTCCTGACGGTCAAGGTCTTCATGATCATGGGCGTGCTGGCGGCGATCTCGGCGGTGGTCGCCTCGTCGCGGCAGACGTTCCATTCCAATGATATCGGCACCCTCGACGAACTGCGGGTGATCGCGGCGGCAGTCATCGGGGGGACGGCCCTCTCCGGCGGGCTGGGCACGATTCATGGCGCCATTCTCGGGGCGCTGATCATGCAAAGCCTGCAATCGGGCATGGCGATGGTGGGCGTCGACGCGCCGTTCCAGAACATCGTCGTCGGCCTCGTGCTGGTCATCGCGGTGCTGATCGACACCATCTATCGCAAGCGCACGGGAGGATGAGCGATGCTTGACACGGCAACCGAAAGAAGCGCCCCGCCCCTTTGCGAACTGCGCGACATGCAGAAGGCCTTCGGCGGGATCCGCGCCGTCGATCACGTCTCGATCGACCTTTACCCCGGTGAGGTGCATGGCGTTCTGGGGCACAACGGCGCCGGCAAGTCGGTGCTGATGAAGATGCTCTCGGGCGC
The DNA here is from genome assembly GCA_003694465.1 of Alphaproteobacteria bacterium. Classification (GTDB taxonomy): domain Bacteria; phylum Pseudomonadota; class Alphaproteobacteria; order Rhodobacterales; family Rhodobacteraceae; genus RFKM01. The sequence goes on along the minus strand of RFKM01000109.1, from coordinate 10,402 downwards.
CTACCAGCGCGACGGCGGGCAGATCTTCGTCAACGGCGAGGAGGCCGAGATCAATTCGCCCCGCGATGCGCGCAAATACAACATCGAGACGATCTACCAGACCCTCGCACTGGCCGACAATCTCGATGCCGCGGCCAACCTGTTTCTGGGGCGCGAACTGGTCACCAGGACGGGCATGCTGAACGACCCGCTGATGGAGGCCGAGACGCGCAAGATCATGGCACGGCTCAACCCGAACTTCCGCCGCTATCACACGCCGGTGGCGGGGCTTTCGGGGGGGCAGCGCCAGTCGGTCGCGATCGCGCGGGCGGTCTATTTCAACGCGAAGATCCTGATCATGGACGAGCCCACAGCCGCGCTCGGGGTTCAGGAAACGCAGATGGTCGCCGAGCTGATTCAGGAGCTGAAGCGGCAGGGAATCGGGATCTTCCTGATCGACCACGACATCCACGCGGTAAAACAGCTCTGCGACCGCGCAAGCGTGATGAAGAACGGCAAGCTCGTCGGCACGGTGAAGGTGGACGAAGTGACCGAGGACGATCTGCTCGGCATGATCATCCTCGGCAAGAAGCCCGGCGAAGCCGCCGCCTGACAAATCTGGCAGGCGAAAACGCCCGGCGCTCGCGTAATGCGGGTGCCGGGCTTTTCGTGGTGATCAAAAACCCGTCCGAGCGGCCAGAAAACCTTTGAATTTTTCCAGCAGCGGCCTAGTGTTGGCTTCAGCTTGACCGGGCCGAACGCCCGCGTGCGAAGCATGAACAACAAGACGACAACACGGAGGAGGAAACTCACATGGAACGTCGCAAGTTTCTGAAGGGTGCTGCCCTTGGCACCGCCGCAACCGCATTGGCCGCGCCGGCCATCGCGGCGACCAATGCCAAGACGATGACGATCGTTTCGACCTGGCCGCGGGACTTCCCGGGCCTCGGCATCTCGGCCCAGCGCCTTGCCGCCCGGATCACCGAGCTTTCGGAAGGGGCGATTCAGACCGAGTATTTCGCCTCCGGCGAGCGGGTGCGCGCCCTCGACGTGTTCGACGAAGTCGCCTCGGGCAACTCGCAGGCCTATATCGGCGCCGACTACTACTGGACGGGCAAGCACCCGGCGCTGGCCTATTTCACCGCCGTTCCCTTCGGCATGACCTTCACCGAGCTCAACTCCTGGATCCGCTACGGCGGCGGCATGGAGCTGTGGGACAAGGTGCAGGACCAGTTCGGCCTCAAGGGCCTTCCGGCCGGCAACACCGGCACCCAGGCCGGCGGCTGGTTCAACAAGGAGATCAACTCGGGCGATGACTTCAAGGGCCTGAAGATGCGTATCCCGGGCCTCGGCGGGCAGGTGCTCTCCAAGCTCGGCGCCTCGACGGTTTCGCTGCCCGGCGGCCAGATCTACGAGAACCTCGTCTCGGGCACCATCGACGCGACCGAGTGGGTCGGCCCCTACAACGACTACTTCATGAAGTTCTACGAAGCCGCCAAGTATTACTACACCGGCGGCATGCACGAGCCGGGCGCCCAGCTCTCGCTCACCATGAACAAGTCGTGGTGGTCGTCGCTCACCGAGACCGAGCGCAGCATCATCACCGCCGCCGCGCTCGAAGAGAACGGCAACCAGTATTTCGAAACCATGGCCAACAACGGCGCCTACCTGAAGAAGCTTCAGGAAGAGCATGGCGTCGAAGTGCGCAACTTCAACGACGATGTCTGGGATGCGATGGCCGACGCCGCCGCCGAGGTGTTCGACGAGATCGCCTCGTATGACGCGCTCGCGGCCGAGGTGAACGACGCGGTGCAGGCGAAAATGCGCGAGATCGGCCACAGCATGGCGCTGTTCGAGGGCGTGTTCACGAACCAGCGCAACCGGATCTACGGCATCTGAGCGTGACCCGCTGAGGGTTCAACAATCGGACGGGGCTTCGGCCCCGTCCTTTTCAGATCGGGGACCAGCCCCGCAAGCGACCAGCCTGCCAATGGAGGGGATCTCATGGCGCGCGCCAGCACGACATTTCAGGAAATTCCACGCCACGGAAAACCGGCGATCATCGTTCGATCGTTCGGCTGGGCGATGCTCTTTCTGCTCGCCGCCTACCTGATCAACAACGTTCTGGTGGTCTGGTTCGACTTCCCCGGCCTGCGCGGCCTCGGCGGCGAAGACAACGCCCGGGCGCTGATCGAGGCCGGGCTCTTCATCGTCGCGATCCTCGCCGGAATCGGCGTCGTCATCGCAAGCCGCGATCTCTCGCTGCGCTGGGATGCACACCGGGTTCACATGTTCAACCGGTATCTCGCGCGCGCCCTGTTCTGGTCGGTCTTTCTGGTCGGGATCGGCGATGCCACCATTGCCTTCCTGCGCACCGAAAGCCTCATCGACCCGCTGTTCGGCGAAGCTGCGGCGCGCAACCTCGCCCGGGCCAACTGGACTGGCTCCCATGTGCATACGGTGCTTATTGCCGCCGGCTTCGTGATCGCCGCATTCACCCGCAGCCTCTCCTTCATCTGGCTCTCGCTGCTGATCGTTCTGGCCGAACTGCTGATCGTGATTTCGCGCTTCGTCTTTTCCTATGAGCAGGCCCTGATGGGCGACCTCGTTCGCTACTGGTATGCGACCCTGTTCCTGTTTGCCTCGGCCTATACGCTCTATGACGAAGGGCATGTGCGGGTCGACATCCTCTATGCCGGGCTGAACCGGCGCACCAAGGGGCTTCTCAACGCCGTCGGCAGCGTGCTGCTCGGCATGACGACGAGCTGGGTCATCCTTTTCGTGGCGCTCAACGGGCCACAATCCATCGTCAACGCGCCGGTCAGGAACTTCGAGATCAGCCAGGCCGGCCCCTTCGGCATGTATGTGAAATACCAGATGGCCGCGTTCATTGCCCTGTTCGGTGTCAGCATGCTGATCGAATTCGTCAGCTATTTCTTCAACTCCGTCGCCGACATGCGCGACGAACCGGGCCACCGCGAACCGTCGCAGGCTTCGGCGCACTGAGGGAAGATCATGGAACTCTACTTTCTCATTCTCCTGATCGTCATCATGGCAACGGCGCTCGGCTCGGGCTATCCGGTGGCCTTCGCGCTGCCGGGCGCGGCCATCCTGACCATCGGCATCGCCTCGGCGGCGGGCTGGCTCTTTGCCGGGAATGTCGATGCCTATTTCCATTCGGGCGGTGCGCAGCAATGGCTCTCGGCGGGGGTGACCAACCTGCGCGGGGTCTATTGGGAGGTGGAGCGAGATACGCTGATCGCGATTCCGCTGTTCATCTTCATGGGCATCATGCTTCAGCGCTCGAAGATCGCCGAAGACCTTCTGGTGACCATGGCGCAGCTCTTCGGCCCGGTGCCGGGGGGGCTCGGGATTTCGGTCGTGTTCGTCGGCGCGCTGCTCGCGGCGACCACCGGCATCGTCGGGGCGACGGTTGTCGCCATGGGCCTGATCTCGCTGCCCGCGATGATGCGCAACAAGTATTCGACCCCCCTCGCCACCGGGACGATCGCGGCCTCGGGAACGCTGGGCCAGATCATCCCGCCCTCGATCGTGCTGATCATCCTTGCCGACCAGCTGGCTTCGGCCGCCGATCAGGCCTCGACGATGCGCAAGGCGCTCTACAAGACCGCCACCGGCGAGATCTCGATGCCCTCGCTCTTTGGCGTTGCCGGAACCAGCGCCGGCGAAATGTTCCTTGGCGCCTTCCTGCCGGGCCTCGTGCTCGTCGGGCTCTACATGGTCTACATCCTGATCTTCGCGATCCTGCGTCCGAAATCGGCGCCCGCGGTGCCCTACGAAGGCAAGTATGATTTCGCCTTCTGGCGCAAGGTGTTCGTCACGCTCATTCCGCCGCTGGCGCTGATCTTCCTGGTGCTCGGCTCGATCATCGCCGGCATTGCGACGGTCAACCAGGCCGGTGCCATCGGGGCCGCCGGGGCGGTGATCATGGCGGGCTATCGGATTCCGGAGGAAAGAACGCGCTGGCTCTACGCGCCGGCCACTCTGGCGCTCGTCGCCCTGGCGATTCTCGCCTATGCGCTCTCGAATTTCGAGATGAACGTCAAGGCCATGGACACGCCGGCCGACCGGTTGGGCATCACCCTCGGGGTGATCGGAACGGTGCTGTTCCTCGTCGGGCTGGTCTGGTCGGGGCTGCGTGCCTTCCGGATCAACGACACGCTCCACAACGTGATGCTCGAAACCGCCAAGACGACCTCGCTCGTCTTCATCATCCTGCTCGGCGCGGCGATGCTGACGGCGGCATTCCGGGCCTTCGGCGGTGAAGACCTCGTGCGCGAATTCCTGATCTCGCTTCCCGGTGGATTCTGGACCCAGTTCGCCATCGTCATGGCGGTGATCTTCATTCTGGGGTTCTTCCTCGACTTCATCGAGATCGCCGTTGTCGTCGTGCCGATCGTGGCGCCGATCCTGCTGGCCGATCCGGGCGCGAATGTCACAGCCGTCTGGCTCGGGGTGATGATCGGCCTCAACATCCAGACCAGCTTCCTGACGCCGCCATTCGGCTTTGCGCTGTTCTACCTGCGCGGCGTTGCGCCCGCGGCGGTCCGCACCATCCAGATCTACAAGGGCGTGATCCCCTTCATCTTGCTGCAACTCGTGGCCCTCGCCATCGCCGGATCCTATCCGCCGCTGGTGAACTACCTGCCGAACCGGGTGAGCTTCCTTTCGGAAACCAGCCCGCCGCCACGCAACCCGAAGCTTCAGGTCTGCCTCGACAGCTACGTGGCCGAGAAGTTCGCGGCCTCGTCGGAAATCACCGATGCCATCGCGGCGGCCCGACAGCTTGACCTTTCGGTGCTGCCGGATGATCTGAAATCGACGATGACCGATGGCCTCGATGCCGCCGCGTCGGTTCCCGAGAAACTGGCCGAAATCGCCCGCGCCGATGCCGCCGTGCAGGCCGAAGCGGGCGCCTACCGGCCCCTGCGCAGCGAGGTGCGCTTCATCGAGAAGGAAATCCGCGCGGCACAGGAAAAAGCCGATAAGCTCAAGACGGCGCTCGGCCGGTCCGATGACCCCGCCGAGCAGGCGCGGCTGGAGGCCGAGTTGAACGCGGCGCTGGCCGAGGTGGAGGCGCTGAAGGCCCAGATTCCCGCCGATTGGGAAGAGAAGCACAAGGCCTTCACGGCGCTTCTCAAGGCCGAGGAAAAGGCGCGCAATCTTTACCGGCGCGCCGCCGACGATGCCTGGAGTGCCCCTGCGGAGGTTCTGGCCGTTCTGCAGGCGGGCGAAGGCTTCCGGGCCCTTGAAGAGCCGCTCAAGGCGCTGCGCGGCGTTATCGAAACCGCCGATCAGGCCGCGGCCGAAGACGAGATCAAGGCCTTTGAAAAGGTGGTTGGCAACGTCGAAGGCGCGGGAGACGTGAAGAAGTTTCTCTCTCGAGCGCGGCGCGCTATCAAGAAGGGTGACCGGGCCAAGGCGCTGGAAGAGTATGAGAAGACCCTCACCGCCTACGCCGAGCAATCTGCCTGGCGCGCCAGGGCTGAAAGCCTCATCCCGGGGATCAAGGCCTATCTTGCCGCGATCAAGGACACGCTCGGCGCGCGCCAGCAGGAAAAGCTCTCGCGCGAACAGGCGCTGGCGATGGCGTCCTGCACCGCGCACCATGTCGATGTGTCGCTGAACTTCTGACAGGGCAGGCCAGAAAGCGAAGGCCGGCGGACCCACCGCCGGCCTTTTCCGTTGCCGTCGTCGGGCCTTTTGCCCGCCGCTCTCAGCGCGGAACCGGCAGGCCGCTGGGCACCCGATCCGGGATGCCAAGGCGCCCGGTGCGCGAAGACGGGTCGGTCAGGCTTTCGAGAAAGGCCAGCAGCGCGTCGATGTCGTCTTCGGTCAACGCCGTCGGGGCAAGCTCGTTCGCCTCGGCGATGGCCGCCATCTCGCGGGGGTCGGCGAGAACCGCGAAATCCGACTCGCGGGCCGAATCGAGCGGCGGCAGGATGGCTTGCGACGGGTCATAGCTGGACAAGGCCCGCACCGGGTCGAGATGGTGGCGCACGACGGCCTCGAGGCTCGCATAGGCGCCGTCGTGGCCATAGGGCGCGGTGAGGGTGACATTGCGCAGCGAAGGGGTGCGGAAGCGGTAGATGTCGCCTTCCCGCCCGGTCACCCGGAAGCGGCCATGATCGAAATGCCCGCTTTCAAAACGCTCGGTCTTGCCGGGTCCGATCTGCGGCATGGCAATGGCATGAAAATCCTGATCGGTCTGGAAGACGCCGGAATGACAGCGCGCACACCCCGCCGCGCCATAGAAAAGCTCCATGCCCTTCATCGCCTTGGGCGGCAGCGGGGTACGCTCGCGCAGGAACCTGTCGAAGGGGCTGTCGTCGGCGCGCCATTCAAAGGCGATGAACGCCGCGATCGCATTGGCGACGTCAGTAAAGGCAATGGGGCGCGCGCCGACGACCTGATCGAAGGCGGCGCGGTATTCCGGCACCGCCTCGACCCGCCGGGCAATCAGATCCCACGCGCCGCCGGCGCCGGTGAACATGCCCTTGCGGACGGCCTTGCTGATGTCGCTCTCGCCATAGTGCCCGGCCATCTCGTCGGGGGCGACGACCGGAAACATCGCCTGTGCCGACAGCACACCGGAGAAACCATGAACCATTTCTTCGCCGAGGGGCGTTCGGATGCCGTCGGGCTTGTCGGGGTCGGCCTCGAGCCGGCCGTCGTGAAACATCCGGGTAAACTCCCGGGCGCCGAGATTGAACAGCGCCGGGGCGTTGCGGGGGATGCGCTGCTCGGGCAGGTTGTCCGGATCGGGCACCCGGTCGGGGCCCAATCCGATCCCGCCATCGCCGAGCCCCAGCGAAACGCCGTCGGACGTGCCGAAGCGGGGGTGATGGCACGTTGCGCAGGCAACGGTCTTCGAGCCGGAGAGCAAGGGGTCGTAAAACAGCAGCTGCCCGAGCTTCACCTCCTCGGGGCGTGTCACCACGAAATCGGCATCGCTTGCCGGCGCGGGAAGGTCTGCGGCCAACGCCGGCGCGGCAAGACAGCTGGCAAGGAGGGCAAATGCGGTGCGCCTCATCCCGACACCTCGATCGACAGACGTTGAAAATACGGCGCTTCGGGCCGGACGATGATCGGCGGAAAACCCGGGTGGTTGACCGCGTCGGGAAAGCCTTCCGGCTCGAGGCAAATGCCTGCGTGTGGTCCGAACGGCGCGCCGAGGTAGGTACCGGTGTAAACCTGCAACCCCGGCTGATCGGAGTAGAAGCTGAGCGTCGGCGCGCCGGGGGCCGAAAGCGTTGCCGCCGGCTGCGTGCCATCCAGCACGAAACAATGGTCGATCTCGGGGACGGGGGAGCCGAGCGGGCGCGCTGTGCGGAAGTCATGCGCCTTTGCAACGTCGCGCCAAGTGCCGGTGGGAATGCCGTCCGGCCCGGTTTCCAGAACGGCGTCGGCATTCACCTGCAGCACATGCTCGGCGAGCGACCCTCCGGTCAGGTTGTAATAATTGTGCTGGGCAAGGTTGATGGGCGTCGGCCGGTCGACCTCGGCGCGCATCTCGTAGGTCAGCCGGTTTTCGGTGAGCGTCACGACCACCTCGAAGGCGGCGCGCCCCGGATAGCCCCCGTCGCCGTGTCCGCTCACGAAACGCAGCGAAAGAGCATTGGCGGCGGTGTCTTCGGCCATGCGCCAGTGACGCTTTCCAAGGCCGCGCGGGCCGCCGTGCAGGTGGTTCGGCCCATCGTTGAGCGGAAGCTGCACCTCTTCGTCGCCAAGGCGGAACCGGCCGCGGGCAATCCGGTTGGCCACCCGCCCGGCGATCACGCCCATGTACCACGGATCGTCGCCATAGGCGGCCCGGTCGGCATGGCCGAGCACCACCGTGCGCCCGCCGATCTTCCAGTCGCGGGTGATGGCCCCGAAGCTGAGAAGCTCCACTTCCATGCGTCCCGCCCGCAGCCGTCCGATATCGACCGGCTGCCCATCAATGGCGAAGGCGGCCCGCTCGATGGCCATCAGACGAACCGGTTGACGAGGTTTTCCAGATATTCCTGCTTGCCCGAGCGGGGTTCGGGCTCGATCCCCTCCGAGATCACCTTCTCGGCCAGCGCGTCGAGCCCGACCTTGCCGGCGAGGACGTCTTGCCAATAGGCATCGTTCCAGCCGGAATAGCGGTTTTCGACAAAGGCGGGCAGGGTGCCGTCTTCGAGCATCGCCGCCGCCGCCTTGAGCCCGCGCGCGCAGGTGTCCATGGCGCCGATATGGGCGATGAGCAGGTCTTCCGGGTCGAGCGACTGGCGGCGGATTCGCGCGTCGAAATTGGTGCCGCCCTGGGTGAAGCCGCCGCCCTTCAGGATGTGGTAATAGGCCAGTGCGACCTCGGGCACGTTGTTCGGGAACTGGTCGGTATCCCAGCCCGACTGGTAGTCGTTCCGGTTCATGTCGATCGAGCCGAAGATTCCGAGCGCCACCGCCGTGGCAATCTCGTGCTCGAAGCTGTGACCGGCCAGAATCGCGTGGCCCTGCTCGATGTTGACCCGAACCTCGTTCTCGAGCCCGTGGCGCTTCAGGAAGCCATAGACGGTGGCCACGTCATAGTCATACTGGTGTTTCGACGGCTCCTGCGGCTTCGGCTCGACGAGGATCTGCCCCTTGAAGCCGATCTTGTGCTTGTATTCGACCACCATGTTGAGCATCCGGCCCATCTGCTGGTCTTCGCGGGCGAGATCGGTGTTGAGCAGCGTCTCGTAGCCTTCGCGCCCGCCCCACAGAACGTAATTTTCACCGCCAAGACGGTGCGTGGCATCCATGCACGACTTGATCGTCGCCGCGGCATAGGCAAACACCTCCGGGTCCGGGTTGGTGGCCGCACCGGCCATCCAGCGGCGATGGCTGAACAGGTTGGCCGTGCCCCAGAGAAGCCTGACGCCGGTTTCCTCCTGCTTGCGGGCAAATATCTCGATGATTTCCTCGTAGGCGCGTTTGTTTTCGGCAAACCCGCCGAGATCGGGGCGGATATCGGCGTCGTGGAAGCAGTAGAAGGGCACGCCGAGGGCGCTGAACATCTCGAAGGCGACGTCGGCCTTCAAGCGCGCGCGCTCCATGCTGTCGTTCGGGAACCAAGGGCGCAGGAAGGTCGGGCCGCCGAACGGATCCTGCCCCTCGTAGGCAAAGCTGTGCCAATAGGCGACGGCAAAGCGCAGATGGTCTTCAAGGCGCTTGCCCATGACCATTTCGTCCTTGTCGTAATGGCGGAAGGCAAGCGGGTTGGTGCTGTCGGGCCCTTCGTAGGGGATGCGATCGACGGGGAAGAAACCGGTGCTCATAGGATCTCCTTCAGGGCAGGGTAGAGCGCGCGATATTGCGCGTAGGCGTCATCATAGGCATGGGCGAGGTCGGCGCGCGGCTCGATCACCCGGGCCACGGCGGGCCGCTGCATGACATCCGAAGGCGCGGCGCCCGTATCGGCGACGATGGCAAGGCGCGCGGCACCAAGGGCAGCGCCGAACGCGCCCTTTTCGGGCAGTTCGATCGGCAGGCCAAGCAGTGTTGCAACGAGCTCGACCCAGAACGGCGATTTGGAACCGCCCCCGATCGCGAGCAGCCGTTCCAGCCGCGTTCCCGTGGCCTTGAGCGCTTCGAGATTGTCCTTGAGGGCGAAGGCCACGCCTTCCATCACCGCCTGGGTGAGCTCTCGATGGCCGTCGCCAATGGAAAGGCCGACAAAGGCGCCGCGGATCTCGGCATCGTTGTGCGGGGTGCGTTCGCCGGAAAGATAGGGCAGGAAGCGGATCGCGCCGGGGCCGGAGATGCTTTCGCCGAGAAGGGCGCTGAGCGCGGCGGGCTCGCGGCCGGTCTGGCGCGCCAGCCAGTTGAGGCTGTCGGTGGCCGAAAGGATCACCCCCATCTGATACCACGCGCCGGGAATGGCATGGCAAAAGGTGTGGACGGCGGTTTCGGGGCTTGGGGCAAAACCGTCCTTTGCGGCGAGAAGCACCCCGGACGTTCCGAGCGATACGAAGCCGTCGCCCTCGGAAAAGCAGCCAACCCCGCAGGCCGCGGCGGCGTTGTCGCCACCCCCTCCGGCCAAGACGACCGGCCCACGGATGCCCCAACGCCGGGCGAGTGCCGGGCGCAGGGCGCCGGACGCCTCGCTGCCCTCGACCAGCCGCGGCATCTGCGCGCGCGTCATGCCCGTGCGCTCCAGAAGCACGTCCGACCATGCGCGCCGGCCCGTATCCAGCCACGCCGTTCCGGCGCTGTCGGACATGTCGGAAACATGCTCGCCCGTCAGCCAGAGCCGCAGGTAGTCTTTCGGCAGCAGGACCTTTGCGACGCGGGCAAAGATCTCGGGCTCATGGGTTCGCAGCCAGACAAGCTTCGGCGCCGTGAACCCGGGAAAGACGATGTTGCCGGTGATGGCGCGAAAATCCGGATCGGCGTCGAG
>RFKM01000108.1 GCA_003694465.1 Alphaproteobacteria bacterium | reverse complement strand
GAGTGACTTGATGGAGCAGTTCGGGATCTCGGTGAACCAGGCCACCTACGACCTGAGCCGCTACATGGAGATGGCCCCGGACAACATGGTCTACGACAAGAGCGCGCGCACCTATGTGCGTGGCCCAGACTTCGAGTGCCGATTCCGCCCGCCAGACGCCGCCCGCTATCTCGCCCAGCTCCGGCTTGTCGCCGACGCTGTACTGGACAGGGAAGATTGCTGGATAGCCGAACTTCCGCCGTTCGCCTCCGCGCCGACGCCGGTGCGGGGCGTCGATCCGGTGACGCTGCGATCGGTGGTCAGCGCCATCCGCCGGTCTGAAGCGATTGAGGTCAGGTATCAGTCCCTGTCCAGCCCTGAGCCGAGCTGGCGCTGGATTGCGCCCCACGCCATCGCCTTTGACGGGTTCCGCTGGCACACCCGGGCGTTCTGCGAGACCGATCAGCGCTTCAAGGATTTCGTGCTCTCGCGGATGCTCGAGATCCGCGGGACGCGAGAGAGCGATGTGTCGCCGGATGACGACAGCGACTGGAATTCCGAGATCACGCTGGAAATCGGCCCCCACCCCGAGCTCTCGGACACGCAGGCGAAGGTCATCGCGCTGGACTACGGCATGCGGGCTGGCAAGGCGACGATCAAGGTCAGGCGGGCGCTTCTCTACTACGCGCTCAGGCGGCTCGGGCTCGATACCGAACCGGGCGCCCGCAGGCCGCAGGATCAGCAGATCGTTCTTATGAGTGGCAATCAATTGGCCGAAGAATCCAGGTTCACTTCTTCGCCCAGGGGAAAAGCATGAGCGAAAAATTTTTTGAACAACCCATTCTCAATTCTCCATATGAGTATCCCGGACGTCATTGGGAACTGGACGCCGATGGCCAGCCAACCAACCGAATTATTGAGGCCAGGCGGAAATCTGACCTCATAACACCAGTGCCAAAACCCAAAAAGCGCAAGCAGAACAGCGGTCAGACATCCTTGCTGCTTGATGCAACGCATGATCTTTCCTCGGCGAATCAGGAATACAACCCCACGCCAATTATCAACGAGGTCCGATCCTTCGTAGAAACTTGGCGCAACCTCCCCAACCCCGATCAATGGCTGGTGACCCCCGAGACGGCACGTCTTCTTCAGCACTGGCGGCACCACCCGTTTCAGGGGGTGCGACCCTTCTTTTGTCAGATCGAAGCCGTCGAGACCGCGATCTGGCTTACCGAGGTTGCGCCCAAGATGGGCGCGCGGACCGCAAAGTTCTGGGCGCACCTGAAGGGCGCGAATGCCCAGGCCAACCCGGAGCTCATGAGGCTTGCGCTCAAGCTTGCGACAGGCGCTGGAAAGACAACCGTCATGGCAATGCTGATCGCATGGCAAACGGTCAATGCTGTCCGCCACCCGAACAGCAAGCACTTCTCGCGTGGCTTCCTTGTCGTCGCGCCCGGCATCACGATCCGTGATCGGCTGCGCGTGCTCTTGCCAAATGACCCGGAAAGCTACTATCGCTCGCGCGAAATCGTCCCACCAGACATGCTTGGTGACATCGCTCGAGCGAAAATCGTCATCACGAATTACCATGCGTTCAAGCTTCGCGAATGCATCGCGCTGGCGAGGGGAACCCGTTCGGCGCTTGAAGGTTGGCGAGGCGAGCAAATCCAGACGCTCGAGACTGAAGGCCAGATGCTGCAGCGTGTCATGCCCGAACTGATGGGCATGAAAAACATCGTGGTTCTGAACGACGAGGCTCATCACTGTTATCGCGAACGGGTGAAGGACGCCGACGGCGATACCGAAGACGACCTGAAAGGGGCAGACAAAGCCGAGGCCAAGGAAAACAACGAAGCCGCGCGCATGTGGATTTCCGGCCTCGAGGCCGTGAAGCGGAAGCTCGGAATCAGCCTGGTCTACGACCTGTCGGCCACCCCATTCTTCCTGCGGGGTTCGGGCTACATCGAAGGCACCCTGTTCCCGTGGACCATGAGCGATTTTTCCCTGATGGACGCGATCGAATGCGGTATCGTCAAACTGCCGCGCGTGCCTGTGGCCGATAATATTCCGGGAGGCGATACCCCGAAATTCCGCAACCTTTGGGACCATATCGGGAAGAAACTCCCCAAGAAGGGCCGTGCTGCGGGCAAGACGCTCGATCCGCTCAGTCTGCCGGCGGAACTTCTTTCAGCACTCGATGCCCTGTACGGACATTATGAGAAGACCTTTGATCTCTGGAAGGAAGCCGGCATCGACGTGCCGCCCGTTTTCATCGTGGTCTGCAACAACACGGCGACCTCCGAGCTGATCTACAAATACATCTCCGGGTTCGAACGAGAGAGCGCCGATGGCTCGGGAACCCAGCTGGAATTCGGCCGCCTTCCCCTGTTCCGGAACCATGACGAGCACGGGAACCCGCTGGCGCGGCCCAACACGATCCTGATCGACTCGGCGCAACTGGAGTCGGGAGAGGCGCTGGACAAGGATTTTCGCGAGATTGCTGCCGCCGAGATCGAGCAGTTCAAGCGGGACATCATCGAGCGAACTGGCGACATCACCGCTGGCGACAAGATCGACGAGGCTACCCTGCTGCGCGAGGTCATGAACACCGTCGGCAAGAAGGGCAAGCTT
>RFKM01000107.1 GCA_003694465.1 Alphaproteobacteria bacterium | reverse complement strand
TCGTAACGCGCGCGGGCATCCTTCTCGGCATCGGTCGTGGGCGTTTCCGGATAGTCGGGCAGGGCAAAGCCCTTCGACTGCAGTTCCTTGATCGTGGCGACCAGCTGCGGCACCGAGGCCGAGATGTTCGGCAGCTTGATGATGTTGGCCTCGGGTTTCTTCACCAGCTCACCCAGTTCGGCCAGATCGTCGGGAATGCGCTGGTCTTCGGGCAGCAGGTCGGCGAAGGCGGCCAGAACCCGGCCGGCCAGCGAGATGTTGCGGGTCTCGACGCCAACCCCGGCCATGGAGGCAAACTTGCGGATGATCGGCAGCAGCGAGGCGCTCGCCAGCTCGGGGGCTTCGTCAACCTTGGTATAGATGATGTCGGGGGTCTCGGTCATGTCGCGTCTCCGATGAATTGCCACGGGGGCATCGGGCGCTTCCTCGCCTGAAACGGGCGGGAAGTCAAGTCTGGTGTGCAATGGTATACCGAAACCGGCCCACTACGGCGCCACCGCGCTCAGGTCACCTGAAAGGTGAGTCCCGGCCGGCAGCAACGCCACGATGCAGGCCTGGAAAGCGTGGTAGATGTCGGGCTTGCCGTGAAAGATCCCCTCGCGCGGGCGGCCGTCGTCGCCGTTCTCGGCGAACCAGCCGCCGCGGGCGGTGTCGATGAACTGGCGGGCGACCACGTCCCAGACGCGCTCATACCAGCCCAGCGCCCCGGCATCGCCATCGAATCGCCAGAGCGTGGCCGCCGCGCCGATCGCCTCGGCATTGGGCCACCACAGGCGCAGCGGGTTGAGGGGCCTGTCGTCCCAGCCGAGGGTGTAGAGAAAGCCGCCCCGGCGCCCGTCCCACCCATGGGCGGTGGCCGTCGCGAAAAGGCCCCGGGCCGCCTCGATCATCCAGCCATGCGCCTTGCCCGACAGGTCGAACAGCTGAACGAGCAGCCGCGCCCATTCGAGCCCGTGACCGGGGGTGACGCCGGCGGGGCGGAACATCGGATCACCCTCATGGCCGAGGTCCACCATCCAGTCGGCGCGGAAATGTTCGGCCACCCGCCAGCCGTGGGCCCGCGCCGCGCGGTTGACGATCAGATCGGCGATGCGCAGGGCCCTGTCGAGGTAGACCCGCTCGCCGGTGGCCTCGAAAGCGGCCATCAGCGCCTCGGCGAGGTGCATGTTGGCATTCTGCCCCCGATAGTCCGGCTCGATTTCTTCCCAATCCTCGGTGAAGGCCTCGCGGGCGGCGCCGGGGCCATCTTCCCAGAAGCGCGCCTCGAGCACCTCGGTCACGTCGTCGAGCAGCCGGCGCGCATCGGGGTGACCGACGCGCAGCGCCGAGGCGCCGGCGAGCAGCACGAAGGCATGGCCATAGGCGCGCTTTTCGGCGATCGGGGCCGGCCCCTCGGCCCGCACCCCCCACAGATAGCCGCCCCGCGTGGCATCGCGGTGGCGCTGCCACAGGAACCGCATGCCCTGGTCGATGCCGTCGCGCAGGCCGGGTATGCCGAGCTGGGTCGCCATCGAAAGCACATGCACGAACCGCGCCGTGTCGTGCAGGTGGAACACCTCATCGGGCCCATGCAACGGTTGCCCGTCGAGCCCCAGCATCCGGAAGCCCGCCGGACCGCCGAGGCTGGCGCGATGAAAGCCGAGAAGCCGCTCGGCCTCGGCCGCCAGCCAGCGCCGGTGCAGGGGGCGCAGCGGCAGGGGGGTCGGCATCGCGCCTACCAGCTGCCGACGTTCGGCATCGAGGCCCAGGGTTCGCGCACCGGCAGGGGCTCGCCTTCCTGCAGGAGCTCGACCGAAATGTTGTCGGGGCTCTTGAAGAAGGCCATGCGCCCGTCGCGCGGGGGGCGGTTGATGGTCACGCCGGCGTCGATGAGCTTCTGGCAGAAGGCGTAGATGTCTTTCACCCGATAGGCGAGATGCCCCCAGGCGCGGCCGGTGGTATAGGTCTCGTCGCTGTCCCAGTTGTAGGTGAGTTCGAGCTCCGGGGCGCGGCTGGCGCGGGCGCTCTCCTCGTCTTCCGGGGCGGCAAGGAATACGAGCGTATACTTGCCCGCGGGGTTTTCGCTGCGCCCGGTCTCGACGAGGCCGACCTTGTTGACCCAGAAATCGAGGCTTTCGTCCAGGTCGGTGACCCGGATCATGGTGTGCAGGTATTTCATGGCTCTCTCCGGTAAAACGGCGGACCGGCGCCCGCCCTTCAGAATCCGAGCTTCGAGCGCACCGTCAGCGCCTCCGAGGCGAGGGCGATGGTCTGGGTGATGCCGACCATCGGGCTTTCGGTGGCGAGAACGAGATCGCCCGGGTTGATCTGGAAGTCGCGCGCGGCAAAAAGGCCGTCTGCGCTGGTCAGGTCGATGGTGAAGACCACCTGCGTTTTCTTCGGCCCCTTGAGGCCTTTCGGGTCAACCGCCTTGGCCGGGTATTCCCGCAGGATCAGGATGCCCTTCGGATCGGCCCGGGTTTCGTTGAGCCCGCCCGACATCGACAGCGCTTCCATCGCCGAAATGCGCTCGCGCTGGAAATAGCGCACCGAATTGCCCATTGCCCCGGCAGTCACGAAATAGCGCCCGTCCTCGTCGATCACCACCTTGTCGCCGCCGCGGATGATGATGTTGCGCGCCGGATCTGCAAACAGGTCTTCGGCGCGGATCTCGTAGGTCTTGCCGCCGCGAATCAACCGCACCAGCGGGTTGCGCAGCTTCGGGCTGATGCCGCCGCCCTTGGCGATCAGGCTGAGGATGGTGAAATTGCGCGAGGGCAGTTCCACCGGGCCCGGGTGGGGCACGCCTCGAACCAGATCGACGGTGTTGTGCTGGCCGGGCGTGGCGACGAGCTGAACCTGCGCCGAGGGGGCGATGCGCTCGACCTCTTTCTGAACCACCTTGCGCGCGGCATCGGGCGAAAGGCCGTTGATCACCACTTCGCCGACATAGGGCACGAAGATCGTGCCGGCAGGCGAAACCTCGAGGCCGTTCATCGCCGTCGACTTGGCATTCGGCGTGGTCAGCAGCGAATTCTGCTGGTTGTCCCAGATCACCAGGTTGATGTGGTCGCCGGGGCGAATGAGCGTTGCCTCGGCGCCGCCGCCGGTCTGCGGCCAGTAGTAATGGCCACGCCAGCCGGTCACGGGCCACCCGGCGACAAGGGGAAGGTTCTCTCGCGTGACCGCGACGACCTGGAAATTGCCGTCCTGGCGTTCGGCCTCGGCCAGAACGGTTGCCTGAACCGGGGCGCCGGCCGGGAAGGCACACCCGCCAAGCGCGGAAACAAGGCTCAAGGCCAGCGCGATGTTGCGATACACCACTTGATCCCCCCAAGATCTGGATGACCCATCTGTGGCCTATTTACACCCGCTTCGCAATCGGTGATATCTCGCGACGACCTTCGATCGGGAGCTTTTTGCCGAGTGCGACTCGCATGCCATATCGCCGACCGCGCCCCTGGCTGCGGGTTCTGAGCGCGGGGCCGAGGGCATGAAGCTTTCCAAACGGATCTTCGATCTTGTGGTGGCGCTGATCCTTTCGGTCGTGCTCGCCCCGGTGATCGCGGCGGTGGCGCTGGTCATACTCGTGCGCGACGGGCGGCCGGTGTTCTTCGGGCACACCCGGGTTCGGGCGCCGGGCGAGACCTTCACCCTTTGGAAGTTCCGCACCATGCTGCCGCTCCGTCGCAAGCGCGATCATGGCGTGTCCGGCGGGCACAAGCGGCGGCGGATCACCCGGACGGGGCGGTTCCTG
>RFKM01000016.1 GCA_003694465.1 Alphaproteobacteria bacterium | reverse complement strand
GTCCATCGCCGTCGAGAACAGCCGCGTCGGGCCAAGAACGAGCGCCAGCACAAGGAAGATCACCACGTTCACCGCTGGTCCGGCGAGGGCCACGAGCACTTCCTGACCGGGCCGCTCGGGCATCCGTTCGAGCCGGGCGACCCCGCCGATGGGCAGCAGCGTCACGTCAGGGGTGCGGATGCCGAAGCGCCGCGCCGTCAATGCATGGCCGAATTCATGGGCGACGACGCAGGCAAAGAGCACCAGCACGTAGAGCACGTTGACAAGTGCCGCCGCGGCGCCGCCTTCCGACCAGCCCGCGAGGGCGATCCAGGCGATCAGCAGGAAGAAGGTGACATGCACCCGGATCTCGCTGCCGAAAAGATGTCCGATCGGAAAAGACCAGTTCATGCGCGCCTCATGCCTTGCCCGTCAGAGACGCGCGGCGGGCGCCTCAGAACGGGATTTCGTCATCGATGTTGCCGCCGCCGGCCGGGCCGGAACCCCCGAAACCGCCGGGCTCGCCGCCGCCATACCCGCCGCCGTAGCCACCGGCATCGCCGCCGCCATAGCCGCCGTTATCGCCGCCACGGCTGTCAAGCAGGGTAAGTTCGCCCTTGTAGGGGCGCAAGACGACCTCGGTGGTGTAGCGGTCCTGCCCGTTCTGATCCTGCCATTTGCGGGTTTCGAGCTGACCCTCGACATAGACCTTGGACCCCTTGCGCAGGTATTGCTCGGCGATCCGCCCCAGAGGTTCGGAGAAGATCGCCACCGAATGCCACTGGGTGCGTTCCTGGCGCTCGCCGGTGTTGCGGTCCTTCCAGGTTTCCGAAGTGGCAATGCGCAGGTTCACCACCTTGCCGCCGTTCTGGAAGGTGCGCACCTCCGGGTCGCGGCCGAGATTGCCGATGAGAATGACCTTGTTGACCGACCCAGCCATGAGCGCCTCCCGAATCCTTGTTGAGCTTGTGCCACGTTACAGCATCCGCGCCGCGGTAATGGAAGGCCGAATCTGCACGCTTGGCGGGCGGGTCTGGCGGCGGGCGGGCGAATCCGCTAAGGTCGCCGCAGTTTCGGGGGGTCCATGCGCCGTTCCATTCTTGCAGGTCTTGGCCTCATCGTGGCCGTGGCGTTTCCCGCGGGGGGCGAGACGCTGTTCTCGTCCTCGTCGGGGAGTTCGCGCTTTGCGAACGCTCTGAAGGTGCTCGACGGGCGGGCGGCCCAGCAATACGAATATTCGGTGCGCCTGACCCCGGATTACCGCCCCGAGTCCGGGGTCATTCCCGCCTATGACGGCAAGTATCGCGGCGAATATCTCGAGGTGGCAAAGGCGGCGGCGCGCCGGCACAAGGTGCCGGTTGACCTGTTCCTGCGCCTCGTGCAGCGCGAATCGGGCTGGAATCCGAAGGCGGTGAGCGCAAAGGGGGCGATCGGTCTGGCGCAGCTGATGCCGCAGACGGCGGCGCGGCTGGGGGTGAACCCGAATGATCCGGCCGAAAACCTCGAAGGGGGCGCGCGCTATCTGCGGATGCAATACGAGCGCTTTCATTCCTGGCGCCTGGCGCTGGCGGCCTACAACGCCGGCCCCGATGCGGTGGCCGAATACCGGGACGTTCCGCCCTTTGACGAAACCCGCGCCTATGTGAAGGCGATTCTCGGCGGATAGGGGCGGGGCCGAGGGTCTGGCCCCGCGGTTGGCGGCAAGGCGTTCGCTCAGCCGGGCCGGGGCACCCTTCCTGCCGAAAAGTGCAGATCCTGCCTGTGCCCGAGGGCGCCATGCCCGGCCGGCGGGGGCTTCACTCGACGTCCGAGAGTTCCTTGCTGTGCATCCAGTCGGCATGGCGCGGCGCCCGTTTGGTGCGCGACCATTCCTCGAGCATCTCCCATTTCACCGCGTCGAGCCTTTCGAGCATTTCGGCTTCGTTCGGGTCGGGGCAGGCCAGTTCGATGCGGTGGCCGTTCGGGTCGAAGAAATAGATCGAATGGAAGATCGAATGGTCGGTCACCCCCAGAACCTCGACGCCGTTCTTCTCGAGATGCTCCTTGAATTCAAGGAGTTCGGCGCGGTCTTTCACCTTGAAGGCAATGTGCTGCACCCAGGCCGGGGTGTTCGGGTCGCGCCCCATCTCGGGCCGCGTCGGCAGTTCGAAAAAGGCCAGCACGTTCCCGTCGCCGGCATCGAGAAAGACGTGCATGTAGGGGTCGGGTTCGTGGGTCGAGGGCACGTGGTTCTCGGCGATGGCGAGGATGAAATCCATCCCCAGCATGTCGCGATACCATTCGACCGTCTCTTTCGCATCCTTGCAGCGATAGGCGACGTGGTGAATCTTCTCGATCTTCATGGCGCGGTCCTCCCGGTTTTCTGGTGGTGTGGGAAGTGTAGGCAAAAACCGTTGCAAATGCAACGAAATTGGCGCGCGATTGCCCGGACGGCCCCGCGCGGCCGGCGCGGGCTGCGGCGGCGCGAGGCAAACATCCAACGGGGAACGGCGCGGGAGCTGCAATCAACACCCGCCCCGCGCATCGGGGGCGGCGGCCTGGTCAGCTGCCGCGGCGGAACTGCGAGGGGGTGCGCCCGGTGTGCTGGGTGAAGGCGCGGGTGAAATAGGCCGGCGAGGCGAAGCCGAGGGCGGCGGCGATGTCCTTCACCGGCATGTGGGTTTCGGTCAGCAGACGGCGCGCCTCGTAATGAACCCGGTCGGCGAGGATCGCCGAGGCGGGGCGCCCGCAGGCCTTGTTGCAGACCCGGCTGAGATGGGTCGGGGTGACGCCCAGCTCCTTGGCGTAGTCGCGCACCGATTTCGCGGAGTGAAAATCCTTTTCCACCAGCGCGGTAAAGGCCGCGGCGAGGCGCGTGGTGGCGTCTTCGCGGGGCTCTTCGACGGGCTTGCCCGTCATCTGCCGCTCGAGCCAGACCGACAGCAGCCCGGCATGGCTGAGCAGCGCCCGTTCCGAGGCGGCGGCGCCGTTCTCGAGCTCGGTCTGGATGGCGTCGATGAGCTTGTTGAGCTCGATGTGCTGCTCGGCATCCGAAAGGCGCAGGTGGACGACGTCTTCGGGCAGCGAGAGCTCTTCTTCCAGCCCCGGCGGGAAGACGACGATCATGCCGGTGACGGAACTGTTCATCTCGAAGCCGTGCATGGTGCCGGCCGGAATGAAGATGGCGTTGTGGGCGGTGTAGCCGGAGGTGCGCCCGTTGATGGTGATGCGCCCCTGGCCGCGGGTGAACCACAGAAGAACCGGGGCGCCGTAGCTGCGCATCGCCTCGGTTCGCCAGCGCCCGCCCCTGGCCAGTCGCGCGAGTGGCAGAACCCGGAATGGCGAGGCGAGCATCTTGTTCATCTTCGTTCCTGTCCCTGTCTTCCCCCGCACAAATGGCTAACCGATTCTCGCAGACGAGTCGCGCAGGTTATCCACAGGGTGCCGGTTTTCCTGTGGATAATATGCGCCGCCGCGAAGAAGTGTCGCAATTGCGCCACGGCGCCTTGGGGTGCCATGGCCGGAGTGCGGGGGCGGGCGACAGTGGCGCCGACTCAGCAGACCAACTCACAGCGCCGGCGCGGGCAGGCGGCGCCACGCGCCCATGCGGGCGCGGAACCACGTGCGCTGGCGCTTGGCATATTGGCGCGAGGCGACGATGGCCGCGTCGCGGGCGGCCTCCAGAGTCATCTCGCCGCGCAGATGGGCGACGAGCTCACGCGCGCCGATCGCCTTGGCCGAGGGCAGCGCCTCGGACCAGCCCGGCAGGTTGGCGCGCGCCTCCTCGAGGGCGCCGGCGGCGAGCATGGCATCGAAACGCCGGGCAATGCGGGCGTTCAGCCAGTCGCGGGGGGCGTCGAGCAGCAGCGCCTCGGCCTCGGCCAGCGGCAAAAGCGGCGGCGGCGTGGCGTCGTGCCAGGCGGCCAGCCCGCGCCCGGTGCTGGCCTGCACCTCCCAGGCCCGCTGCACCCGGGC
>RFKM01000106.1 GCA_003694465.1 Alphaproteobacteria bacterium | reverse complement strand
CGGGCTCATCGCGCAGGAAGTGGCGCAGGTGCTGGCCGAGACCGGGCTCGATTTCGGCGGCTTTCAGGACCACAACTATTCCGGCAATGGCGAAGACGTGCTGACCATCGGCTACACCGAACTGATCGCGCCGCTCATCCGCGCCGTGCAGGAACTGGCCGAGGAAGTCGCCGCGCTCAAGGCGAGCGGCAAGCGCCGCGCCAGGTAATCCGACTGGCCGCCCCGCGTTGCCATGGTGCGATGCGGGGCGTGCTTTTCGCGGGGCGACGCTGCTTTGGCGCGATCGAGAGAGCAAAAAAGCAATCTGCAAGGGGCGGGGACTTCGCGCCGCCTCCTTCAATGGCGTCTGGCTCGGCATGAGCGCCGAGAGGGGCCCCGGCGTCGGCCTCTCCGCGCCGGGGCCCGCCTTGGCGGAACCCCGGCTCGATCAGTCGACACTGACCGGCAAGAACGTTGGCGGAAAGTTCGCGGCTCTATTCGCCACCCATGGTGCGCTTGACGCCCTTGACGATGGTCGAGACCGGCGAACCATCGTTCTCGCCCGGCTCGGCGCAATGGGCGCCTGGATGCCGGCGCGTTTGCAGATATATTCGTAATAGGCGCTTTCATCGGCGTCTTGGAACCGCCCCCAGCGGCTCACGTCATAGACGAGGATCACGTTGAAGTCGGCTGCGCCGGATTCCACATCGGCGATCAGCTGCTGCAGCGCCGCGCGCCCGCCGATCGAAAGCCCGCTCTTGCCGTCATCGGCATAGGTCTTGACGATCTCGATACCGCGCTTCTCGGCATATTCGCGAATCTTGTCGGACTGGTTGAGCGTCGAATACTGCTGATGCTCCGTCGACATGCGCACATATTGTGCCGCCCGCAGTTCTATTTCCGCGCCCGTCCCGTCCAACTCAGCCTCCAAACGCCTCAAATTTGGTCAGACGTTTGCGTGGGTGGGGAAAGGTATCAAGTCGAGAGTGGGGGTTTATCCCATTCTATCAATGCGGTAGGTGGGGAGCGCTGGCGATCATCATCAGCGTCGCACAATTCTGGCGGGAATTTCATCTTGCACTCGTTCGAATTTGAACGTTATGTGCGGGCAAGGTATTTCGAGGTCCACAATGGCTGTTTACGATTCCGGCGCAACCTGGTTTCTGGCGCAACTCAAGCCGAATTCGGCGCGCATCGCCGAGCGCAATCTCAAGCGTCAAGGCTTCAAGACCTTCCTCCCCCTCGAAGAGGCAACGCAGCAGCGCGGCGGCAAGTTCGTCACGATCCCCAAGCCATTGTTTCCGGGCTACATCTTCGTCGCCTTCGACGCAGGCCGCGGGCTGTGGCGCAAGATCAACTCGACCCGGGGCGTGACGAAGCTGGTGAGCTTTGGCCGTGAACCCGTGCCCGTTCCACTCGATCTGGTCTCGCAACTCATGCTGCGCTGCGACGCGGCGGGAAAGCTGCTGCCGCCCAAGCTCCTCAAGCCCGGCGATCGTGTAGCGATCACCAAAGGGCCATTTGCGAATTTCATCGCCGAAGTCGAGCAAATCGCCCCCGATCGGCGCATCTGGGTGCTGTTGGACCTGATGGGCGGTCAGACCCGGGTTGCCGTCGGGGCAGAGCAGCTTCGGGCGGTGTGAGCAGGCGGCGCGTCAGCGGGGCAGGAACTGGCCGAGCTTCGAGAGGTTCTTCGCCGCCAGCGTCAGCGCCCCGCCCACGCCGTTGCGGCCGATCGCGCGGTAATCCTCCAGCGACTTGCGCCTGATCCGGCCAAGGTCGCGGCTGCTCTCGCCGCCGAGGCGCATCTTGTAGAACACTTCGGGGATGAAGGCCGATGGCGCCGTGGCCCGCGCGATCACCATGTTCAGCGCATCTTGGATGTTCGATGCCGGTGTCGGGTTCGGAGATCAGAACCATGCGCTCATGCGCCGCCGCCTCGATGGCCGCGCGCGCCATCCGTCGACTTGCCCTCGAAGATCAGGTGCTGGACGTCTGGACGACGTTGCACGGCAACATTCTCGATGGCTTCGCCAACGGTGGCTTCGGAATTGTAAACGGCTGGAATGGCCGTGTTTTCCTACGAGGGAGGGCCCGACCTTTTCGTCGGCAATCGCCAATGCGCAGAGAACCGGAAAAGGCCGCGCCGGACGTCGACGAAGCTTCCCTTTTGTCTCGTCAGGCCTGCGCCGTGACATGCACTTGCCCGCGCCGAATGCGAGCACACATCGCTCACCAACGTGATCCGGCTGATCGGCGGGGGGCGCGTGGGTATGCCTCGCTCACCGTGACCGGGATTGGCGAGGACATGGCCAGCGATGCGCGCCATTTCGGGCTGGCAGCCCGGATCGCGGCCGAGCGGGGGGCGCTTTATGTGAAGCGATGTTTCGTCGATGAAGGCCTTGAGCGCGCGACCGCCGGTTGCCCGGTGCCAATCGAGAGCGCCGGAGGGTGGAACTTGCCCGAACGCGACGCGTGGGAGATGGCGTTCAAGGCGGTCGATCGGAGCGCGGCCGGGGTCGACAAGGGGCGCAAGATCTTCCAGTTCGAATATCCGGGTGCGATGATTCCGGCGGTCTCGAATTTGGCGCTTGAGCTCATGTCCGCCAATCAGGCGCACGAGATGTATCCGGGCCGCAAGGGGCACGGACAGGCTGCCCCCCGCGCAGGGCTCGCTCCGAGGTGGAGGCGTCGCCCCCCCTTCGTCCAGGCAGTGAAGAAGCCCCGGGGCCTCGCCGCCGCGCCCCTTTCATCTTTCCCAAAATATCCCGGGGGAGTCGCGCCGCGCGCGACGGGGGCAGCGCCCCCTTGCGCAAGTCGTCCTGATCGGATCGGCGCTTTTCGAAGCGATGAAACGCGGCCGCCCGGGTGGCCGCCGCCCGGCAAGCTGTGAAGACCTCCTCATCGGGGGCGCACCGCGGCGCCTGTTACAAAACCGTCACAAAAGTTTTGCATAAGCATCAAGAAGAGCGACTAACCACGCTGCCGAGGCCGGACGCACGGCCCGAATCGTCAACAGGAGCGCACATGTCCTTGATCAAGCTTTCCACATCCGCACTTGCCGTTCTGGCCCTGTCGGCCACCGCGGCCGCTGCCCGCGACGAGATCCGCATCGTCGGCTCGTCCACGGTCTTCCCCTACACCCAGGCCGTTGCCGAGCAGTTCGTGAACAACACCGGCGCGCCTTCGCCGATCGTCGAATCGACCGGCACCGGCGGCGGCATGAAGATCTTCTGCCAGGGCGTCGGCGAGGCCACCCCCGACATCACCGGCGCCTCGCGCGCCATGAAGAAGTCGGAATACGAGCTTTGCCAGGCCAACGGCGTGACCGACATCACCGAGGCCGAGATCGGCTACGATGGCCTCTCGATCGCCATCTCGCGCGACAATGCCACCGACTGGAGCCTCACCCTCGACGAGATCTACCTGGCGCTGGGCGCGCAGGTTCCGGTGAATGGCGAATGGGTCGACAACCCCTACAAGACGTGGAACGAGATCAACCCCGATCTGCCGGCGGTTCCGATCCTCGCCTACGGTCCGCCGCCGACCTCGGGCACGCGCGACGCCTTCGTCGAACTGGCGATGCACGAGGGCTGCAAGGAGCTCGACTTCGTCAAGAACGGCGGTTTCGACAAGAAATGGGTCAAGGAAAACTGCTCGCGCATGCGCACCGACGGCCCCTTCGTCGAGGCCGGCGAGAACGACAACCTGATCGTGCAGCGCCTCGAGGCCGACCCGAACGCGCTGGGCATCTTCGGCTACTCGTTCCTCTACGAGAACCTCGACCGGCTGAAGGGCGTCAGGATCGAAGGCGTCGAGCCCTCCATCGACACCATCGCCGACAAGTCCTACCCGCTGTCGCGCCCGCTGTTCTTCTATGTCAAGAACGCCCACCGCGGCGTGATCCCGCATCTCGACGAGTTCATCGAAGAATACATGTCGGATGACGCGCTGGCGCCCGACGGGTATCTCGCCGAGCGCGGTCTCGTGCCGCTCCCGGACGATCAGCGCGCCGCGCTTCAGGACGCCGTTCTGAGCGCAAAGCCGATGGAAGCGCCGAAATAATCGCGCTACAATCGTGACGATGCCCCGGGCCGGGCCGGCCCGGGGTTTTTCTGCAAGACCGGAACGCCCATGACCGCCCTGCCTTTCCTGCTGCTGTTTGGCGCTGCCATTGCCGGCTATGTTCTCAACCGCCTCGCCGCCCGGGCGATTCGGTATCGGGGCAGGGCGCTGCATTCGCTGCCGAGCTACCACGGGCTGTTTTCCTTCCTGATCGTGGTGATCCCGGTTCTGAGCTTCACGCTCCTGTGGCTGGCGCTGCAAGGTCCGGTGATCGACCGCATCACCCTCGCGGGCCTGCCGGCCGACGCCTTCGACGGCGCGGGCAGCGGGCAGGCGCAGCTCGTGCTTGCCGAGATCAAGTCGATCGCGCGGGGGCAGATCTTCGGCACGCCCGAAGACTGGAAGCTCGCCGCCGCCGAGCGCTACGTGTCGATCCGGCAAATGGCGGACTGGCTGCTCGTCGGTCTCGTCGCGGCCCTCTCGCTGGGGCTGGTCATCTTCGCGCGCGTCAAGGTGAAGCCCGCCTTCCGGGCGCGTCAGAGCGCCGAGGCGATGGTGACGGGGCTGATGATCTTTGCCTCCACCGTGGCGATCTTCACGACCATCGGCATCATCCTGTCGCTGTCGGTCGAATCCTTGCGGTTCTTCCAGAAGGTGCCGGTCACCGAATTCCTGTTCGGCCTGAACTGGGAGCCGCAGATCCCGATTCGGGAAGACCAGATCGCCGCCGCCGGCGCCTTCGGCTGGATCCCGGTGATTCTCGGCACCATGGTCATCACCGTGATCGCCCTCGTGGTGGCGACGCCGATCGGGCTGTTCTCGGCGATCTACCTGAACGAATTTGCCCCGAGCGGTCTGCGGGCGACGGCGAAACCCGTTCTCGAGATCCTCGCCGGCGTGCCGACGGTCGTCTACGGCTTCTTTGCCATCCTCGTGGTCTCGCCGGCGCTGCGCACGCTCGGCGCCGATCTCGGCATCCCGATCTCGCCCAATACCGCGCTGGCCGCGGGCGGGGTGATGGGGATCATGCTGATCCCGTTCATCTCGTCCTTTGCCGATGACGCCCTGTCGGCGGTGCCGCAATCCCTGCGCGACGGGGCGCTGGGGCTGGGGGCGACCCGGGGCGAGATGATGACCAACGTCGTCTTTCCCGCCGCCCTGCCGGGCATCGTCGGCGGCATCCTGCTGGCGGTCAGCCGGGCGATCGGCGAAACCATGATCGTGGTCATGGCCGCCGGCATCATGGCGAAGCTGACCATCAACCCGCTCGACAGCGTGACCACGGTGACGGTTCAGATCGTCACCCTGCTGATCGGCGATACCGCCTTCGACAACCCCAAGACGCTGGCGGCCTTCGCGCTCGGGATGATGCTCTTCCTCTTCACGCTGCTCATCAACGTCTACGCGTTGCACGTGGTGCGCAAATACCGCGAAGCCTACGACTGAGGCCCAGACCGATGACCGACACCCCGCCTTCTACCGCGTCGAACCGCCCGCCCACCGCCGATCTCGTCGCGCGCTCGCTCAAGCGCCGGCGCCGCAAGCAAAGCCGGCTCGTGTGGCTGGGCCTCGGGTCGGTTTCGCTCGCCTTCCTGATGCTGTTCATCCTGGTCGCCTCGATCGCCTCGACGGGCTGGCCCGCCTTTACCCAGACCCTTGTGACGCTCGAGGTTCATGTCGACCCGGCCAAGGTCAAGGCCGAGAAACTGCCGCGCGGCAAGTTCGACGACGTGCTGCTGGCCGCTCTCGGCGAGCTTCTGCCCGGGGTCGACCTGTCGGACCGCGCGACCAGGAAGGAGGTCAAGGGCATCCTGTCGTCGGGGGCGAAGTTCAAGCTGCGCGACATGGTCGTCGCCGACCCCGGGCTGATCGGCCAGACGGTGACGCTCAAGGTTCCGGTCTCCGACCCCTATGACCAGCTCTACAAGGGTCTCATCGACCGCACGACGCCCGAGGC
This sequence comes from Alphaproteobacteria bacterium, assembly GCA_003694465.1. Lineage (GTDB taxonomy): Bacteria > Pseudomonadota > Alphaproteobacteria > Rhodobacterales > Rhodobacteraceae > RFKM01. The sequence continues at coordinate 248 of RFKM01000106.1, read as the reverse complement.
CAACCGGCGCCTGACCGATGCCGAGATCGCCTATTTCGACAAGCTGGTGGCGGCCGGGATCGTCTCCAAACCGATCAACTGGGCGCTGCTGACAGAGGCGGATTCGCGCTTTCCCGAGCTTGCCGGCCTCAAGGGGGCGATCATGGGCTCGTTCTGGGCGCTGCTCACCACCTTCCTGATCTCCTTTCCCCTCGGCATCGGGGCGGGGATCTATCTCGAGGAATTCGCTCCGAAAAACCGCATCAGCG
>RFKM01000105.1 GCA_003694465.1 Alphaproteobacteria bacterium | reverse complement strand
GCGCGACGGCGTGGGCGGGGCGACGATGGCCTCCGCGGAGTTCGACGACACCATCGAGGAGAAGCGCCCCACCGTGCAGGTGGGCGATCCGTTCACCGAAAAGCGCCTGATGGAGGCGACGCTGGAACTCATGGCCACCGGCGCCGTCATCTCGATCCAGGACATGGGCGCGGCGGGGCTCACCTGCTCTGCGGTCGAGATGGGCGACAAGGGCCACCTCGGCATCCGCCTCGACCTCGACGCCGTGCCCCAGCGCGAAGAAAACATGACCGCCTACGAGATGATGCTCTCGGAAAGCCAGGAGCGGATGCTGATGGTGCTCCGCCCCGAGAAAGAAGCCGAGGCCCGCGCCGTCTTCGAGAAATGGGATCTCGACTTCGCCATCGTCGGCGAAACCCTGCCCGAAGACCGTTTCATGATCATGCACCAAGGCGCCTGCAAGGCCGACCTGCCGCTCTCCACCCTCGCCTCCTCGGCGCCCGAATACGATCGGCCCTGGGTCGAGACTCCACCGCCCGCGCCGCTCGAGCCGGTCCCCGAGATCGACCCGATCGACGCCCTCAAGGTGCTGATTTCCTCGCCGAATTACGCTTCGAAACACTGGGTCTACGAACAATACGACCACATGGTCATGGCCGACACGGTGCGCGCCCCGGGGCTGGGGGCCGGCGTCGTCCGGGTGCACGGGACGGGCAAGGCCGTCGCCTTCACCTCCGACGTCACGCCCCGCTACGTCAAGGCCAACCCGTTCGAGGGCGGCAAGCAGGCGGTGGCCGAAGCCTTTCGCAACCTCACCGCGGTCGGCGCCACGCCCCTTGCCACCACCGACAACCTCAATTTCGGCAACCCCGAAAAGCCCGAGATCATGGGCCAGTTCGTCGGCGCCATCCAGGGCATCGGCGCGGCCGTCCGGGCCCTCGACATGCCCATCGTCTCCGGCAACGTCTCGCTCTACAACGAGACCGACGGCGAGGCGATCCTGCCCACCCCGACGATCGGCGCCGTCGGCCTGATCCGCGACCTCGACACCGACCTCATCGCCGGCAGCCCGCGCGAGGGGCATGTGCTGCTCCTGATCGGCAAGACCGAGGGCCACCTCGGTCAGTCGGCCCTGCTCGCCGAGGTCTTCAACCGCGAAGAGGGCGACGCCCCGCCGGTCGACCTCGCGGCCGAAAAGCGCCACGGCGATTTCATCCGCGCCAACCGCCACCTGTTCCGCGCCTGCACCGACCTGTCCGACGGCGGCCTCGCCCTCGCCGCCTTCGAAATGGCCGAGGCCGCCGGCGTCGGGCTCCAGCTCGACCCCTCCGACACCGCCACCCTCTTCGGTGAAGACCAGGCCCGCTACATCGTCGCCTGCAATTTTGACGAGGCCGAGGCGCTGATGATCGAGGCGGCCAAGGCCGGCGTGCCGATCGAATCGGTGGGCCGCTTCACCGGCGACAGCCTGCGCATCGGCTCGAGCAGCGCGCCGATGGCCGAGCTTTCCGCGATCTTCCGCAGCAGCTTCGCCGAAAAGGCCACCTGAGCCTTCATCTTTCCCGAAATATCCCGGGGGGCGGCCAAAGGCCGCGGGGGCAGAGCCCCCTCCAAGGCCGCCCCGCAACCCAGCGAGCCACGCAAGCGATGACCGAAACTCTGCCCCCGCTTCCCGAGCTGCGCTCCGATTGCAGCGCCTGCGCGGCGCTGTGCTGCATGGCGCTGGCCTTCGACGCCGGCGACGACTTTGCCATCGACAAGCCCGCCGGCCTGCCCTGCCCGAACCTCGACGAGGCCATGGGTTGCCGCCTCTATGGCCGGCTCGAGGCCGAGGGCTTTGCCGGCTGCGCCCGCTACGAATGCGCCGGCGCCGGCCAGCGCGTCAGCCAGGAGCTGTTTGAAGGCGCCGACTGGCGAACCGATCCGGCGCTCGCCGCCCCGATGATCGAGGCTTTCGCGGCGATGCGGAAGGTGCACGAGGGGCTCGAACTTCTCGTCGCCGCCGGCCGGCTCGACCTGCCCGAGCCGCTCGAGCGCGAACGCCGCGCGATCCTCGCCGCCTACCTGCCCGAGAGCTGGAGCCTCGAGGCGCTGCGGGCCTTCGTGTCCGGTGGCGCGCCGACGCGCCTCGCCGCCTTCCTGCCGAAGCTGCGTGACTGGGTCTGAGCCCGAAGCCGGGGCGGGCCGGACCGCCCCGGGCAGATGTCCCCTTGCGGGCGCCCGATTACCCGCCTATTTCTGTCGGAAACAGGCGCCAAAGGGAGACGCGAAAGATGGCCATGGAAGCAGAAGAACTCGAGGCGCTGATCCGGGCCGGGTTCCCGAACGCGAAGATCACCGTCACCGACACCGCCGGCGACGGCCGGCACTGGGCCGCCGAGGTGATCGACGAGAGCTTTCGCGGCATGAACCGCGTGCAGCAGCAGCGCGCCGTCTATGCCACGCTGAAATCGAAAATGGAGGGCAATCACGGCGAGTTGCACGCCCTCGCCCTGACCACCAAGGCCCCCGATTGACCGACACCCCAGACACGCGAACAGGAAGGAACCGCCAGATGAGCGTTCAGGATACCATCCGCGAAACCGTCACCAGCAACGACGTGGTGCTCTACATGAAGGGCACGAAGGAAATGCCGCAGTGCGGGTTTTCCTCGCGCGTTGCCGGCGTGCTCAATTTCATGGGCGTCGATTTCGTCGATATCAACGTGCTCGCCGATGACGAGATCCGCCAGGGCATCAAGGAGTATTCCGACTGGCCGACGATCCCGCAGCTTTATGTGAAGGGCGAATTCGTCGGCGGCTCGGACATCGTCACCGAGATGACCCTTTCGGGCGAGCTCGACCAGCTGTTCGACGAAAAGGGCATCGCCTATTCGAAGGAAGCGGCGGAGAAGATCCGCGAAGCCAACCGCTGAGCCGGTTCGCGCCTTCGGGCCGCGCAACAAAAGCCGAGGTTCGCGGGGGCGCTGCCCCCGAACCCCCGGGATATTTCAGGAAAGATGAAAGGGGGCGATGCCGGCGCCCCAGTGTCAGGCTGATGTCGCCAGGCTGATGTCGGGCTCAGCCTGCGGCCTTCTCCTCGGCGGCCATGGCGAGGGCCTCGGCGCGGGCGGCGAGGTCTTCCAGCGCCTCGGCGGCGCCCTCGGGCAGGCGCTGGCCCGCCGCCTCGGCACGCAGCGCGGCGAGTTCGGCCTCGAGTTCGGCTATGCGCGCCTCGGCGGTCTGCACCCGTTCCTCGACCCCGGCGGCCTTGTCCGCCAGCATCAGCCCGGCCATCAGCAGCATGCGGCTTTCGGTCAGGTGCCGGATCTGGCTGACCAGGACCTGGGCCTCGGTATCGAGCAGTTTTGCCGCCGCATGCAGGAAATGTTCCTCGCCGTCCTGGCAGGCCACTTCGAATTCGCGGTTGCCGATCGAAATCGTCACCTCAGGCATTGGCGGTCTCCTCCCCATCGGCGGCGGCGAGCATCTCGTCGATCTCGGCCAGCACCGCCTTGATCTCGTCGCCCTCGGCGGCGCGGGCGGCGCGCAGGGCCGCCAGTTCGGCCATCATCGACTTGTTGACCAGATGCGGCTCGGCAAGGCCCGCGGCCATCGATTCGCGCAGCATGGCGTTGTTGGCCCGCAATGCCTCGTTGGCCTTCTGCATCCGCGCGAGCGCCTCTTCCTCCTCGTCGAGGCGGGCCCGCAGGCGGTCGACCTCGGCCTGAAGCCCGGCCAGCGCCTGTTCCTGGCGCGCGCTCAGCACCCGCACCCGCTCTTCGAGCTGGGCATTGGCGCCGCGCTCCTCTTCGAGGGCGGCGGTGAGCCGTTCGATCTCGGCGTCGCGCTCATCGGCGCCCGGCGCCTCGTCGCGCCGCTCCAGAAGTTCCAGCCCGGCGCCGATGCGGTCAAGCGCGCGGGCGATCCTGGCCTGCAGCTCTGCAAATTCGCTCATTCTCTGCCCGTCTTCCGTTACATGGTTCGCCCCGGCGGCCGGCGCGAATCGCTCGACCGGGGCTTTTCGGGCGAGTTTAGCCCCTTCGCGGGCCGAATGCGCCCCCTTTTGGCCGCTCCCCGCCCGTGCGCGCGGCGCCTCGCGCTTGATCTTGCGCCCCCGGCTGCTATCACGGCCGGGAACCCGCTTGCAGAACTGGAGGCCCGACAGTGGACATCGCAACCCTTCGTGAGAAACACCCCGACCACTGGATGCGCGCCGCCGCGGTGCGGATGCTGGCGGTCGATGCGGTTCAGGCCGCCAATTCCGGCCACCCCGGCATGCCGATGGGCATGGCCGACGTGGCGACGGTTCTGTTCTCGCGGCATCTGAAGTTCGACCCGAAAGATCCGCGCTGGCCCGACCGCGACCGCTTCGTGCTCTCGGCCGGCCATGGTTCGATGCTGCTTTACGCCCTCCTGCACCTCACCGGCTACGAGGCGATGACGATCGACCAGATCCGCGCCTTCCGGCAATGGGGCTCGCTCACCCCCGGCCACCCGGAATACGGGCACACCCCCGGGGTCGAGACCACCACCGGCCCGCTGGGCCAGGGCCTTGCCACCGCCGTCGGCATGGCGATGGCCGAAGAGGCGCTCAGGGCGCGGTTCGGCAAGCGGGTGCAGGACCATTACACCTATGTCATCGCCGGCGACGGCTGCCTGATGGAGGGGATCAGCCACGAGGCCATCGGCCTTGCCGGGCGCCAGAAGCTCGGCCGGCTGATCGTGCTGTGGGACAACAACAACATCTCCATCGACGGCGAGGTGACGCTTTCGGACATCACCGACCAGCACAAGCGCTTCAGCGCCGCCGGCTGGCATGTGGTCTCCTGCGACGGCCACGACCCCGACGACATCGACCGGGCGATCACCGAGGCGAAGGCCGCCGGCAAGCCGACGCTGGTCGATTGCAAGACCCATATCGGCCTCGGCTCGGCGGTGCAGGACAGCCCCAAGGCCCATGGCGCGCCCCTTGGCGAGGAGAACATCGCCCGCCTGCGCGAGGTCTATGGCTGGCCGTGGCCGCCCTTCGAGATCCCCGAGGAGATCGCCGCCTGGTGGCGCGCGGTCGGGGCGCGCGGCGCGGCCGAGCGGCAGGCCTGGCAGGAGCGTCTGGAGGCCCTGAGCGCGCCGCGGCAGAAGGAGATCGCCCGCGTCTTTGCCGGCGAGCCGCCGCGCCGTCTTGCCGCGACGATCCGGGCCTTGAAGAAGCAGATCAGCGAGGAAGGCCCGAAGGTGGCGACGCGCAAGTCCTCGGAGATGGTGCTCGAGGTGGTCAACCCGATCATGCCCGAGACCATCGGCGGTTCGGCCGACCTCACCGGCTCCAACAACACCATGACCGCCGGCCTCGGCATCTTCGACGAGACCAACCGCAAGGGCCGCTACGTCCATTACGGCATCCGCGAGCACGGCATGGCCGCGGCGATGAACGGCATGGCGCTGCATGGCGGCATCCGTCCCTATGGCGGCACCTTCCTCGTGTTCACCGACTATGCCCGGGGGGCGATGCGGCTTTCGGCGCTGATGGGGGTGCCGACGGTCTATGTGATGACGCATGATTCCATCGGCCTCGGCGAGGACGGGCCGACGCACCAGCCCGTCGAGACGCTGGCGATCTGCCGCGCAACGCCCAACACCGTCACCTTCCGCCCCTGCGACACGGTCGAGACGGCCGAGGCCTGGGAACTGGCGCTCACGTCCAAGGGCCGGCCCTCGGTGCTGGCGCTCTCGCGTCAGGGCTTGCCGACGCTGCGGCGCGAGCACAAGACCCGCAACCTCACCGCCCAGGGCGCCTATGTTCTGGCCGAGGCCACCGGCAAGCGCCGGGCGATCCTCATCGCCACCGGATCGGAAGTCGCCATTGCCATGGAGGCGCGCGCCCGGCTCGAGGAAGAGGGCATCGGCACCCGCGTCGTCTCGATGCCGTCGATGGAGCTCTTCGCCGAGCAGGACGAGGCCTTGCGGCGCAAGGTCCTGCCCGCCGGGCCCGTGCGCGTCGGCATCGAGGCCGGGGTGCGCGACGGCGGCTGGGACCGCTGGCTGCTGGGCGAGCGCGGGCGCGAGGCAAAGGCCGGGTTCGTCGGCATGTCGGGCTTTGGCGCCTCGGCCCCGGGGCCGAAACTCTACGAGGAATTCGGCATCACCGCCGAAGCCGTCGTCGAGAAGGTGAAGGCGCTGCTCGGCTGACCGGCCGGCGGGGTGCGGGGGCGGGCACGTCTCCTTCCCCGCCGTCTCGCCTGCCGCGTCAAGGGCAGGTGCGCGGCCCGGCGCGCCCCCTGCCCCGGGCCCTCTCAGCCGCGCCCGCCGGTAAGCGCACCCCAGAGCGGGGCAATCAGGCGCGTGCCCGGCGGGATCAGCACCAGCCCCAGCACCAGACCGGCGACACCGTCGATCGCCGCCGTCACCGCCCAGGCCAGCGCCCCGGCCCAGGCCTCGGGCACCCTGTGTGCCGCCGCCTCGGCAAGGTGGTGGATGGTCTCGGCCGGCCAGGCCCAGCCCAGCACCTCGAGCCCGTGGATAACGATGTTGCCGCCGACCCAGAGCATCGCCGCCGTGCCGATGAGGCTCAGCGCGCGCATCAGTTTCGGCATCGCCTTCACCAGCCCGCGCCCCAGAAGGCGTGTCAGCCCCAGCCGACCCTTCGTCGCCATCATCAGGCCGAGATCGTCCATCTTCACGATCACCGCCACCGCGCCATAGACGATCACCGTCATCCCCAGCGCCACCAGCGCCAGCGCCGCCGCCTCGGTCCAGATCGGCCCCTCGGGCAGGGCGGAAAGAGCGATGGTCATGATCTCGGCCGACAGGATGAAATCGGTCTTGATCGCCCCGGCCACCTTCTCTTCCTCGAGATGGGCCGGATCGCCGGGCACGGGCGGCGCGGCGTCGATCACATGCTCGCCGGGAAACAGCCCGTGCCAGATCTTTTCCGCCCCCTCGAAGCACAGGTATCCGCCGCCCAGCATCAGGAGCGGCGCGATCAGCCACGGCGCGAAGGCCGAGAGCAGCAGCGCCGCCGGCAGCAGCACGAGGATCTTGTTACGCACCGATCCGAGGGCGATCTTGCCGACGATGGGCAACTCGCGCGCCGGGCTGAAGCCGGTGACGTATTTCGGCGTCACCGCGGCATCGTCGATTACCGCCCCCGCCGCCTTCGCCCCGGCCTTCGCCGCCTGGCTGGCCACGTCGTCGAGCGAAGCCGCCGCCACCTTGGCGATTCCCGCCACGTCATCGAGCAATGCCAAAAGGCCACTCATCCCCTTCGCCTCCGCCGCTTCGTCGGGCCGAAGGTAACCCTTCGGCCGCCACGGGCAAGGGCGAAGGCGCGCCGGGGCCCGGAAATGTTGGCGCAAACCGTTAACGCAAACCCGGCCCGATTCGGAATGTTTGCGTTAACATATTGATTTTGCGCAGGTTTTTCATTGCGCGCCACGGCACACATTCGTATACAACCGCCGACGCTGCAAACACGGAAAGACCCATGACGCTGAAGATCGGTATCAACGGTTTCGGCCGCATCGGCCGCTGCACCCTCGCCCATATCGCCACCTCCGGGCGCAACGACCTGACCGTGGTGAAGATGAACGCCACCGGCCCGATCGAGACCACCGCCCACCTGTTGCGCTACGACAGCGTCCACGGGCGTTATCCGCGCGAGGTGATCGTCGGCGACGACGGCCGGCTCGACGTCGGGCAGGGTCCGATCGAGATGTTCTCGACCTACGACCCCGAAGAGCTCGACTGGGAAGGCGTCGACGTGGTGCTCGAATGCACCGGCAAGTTCAACGACGGCCACAAGGCCGACGTGCACCTGCGGCGCGGCGCGAAGAAGGTGCTGATCTCGGCGCCGGCGAAGAACGTGTCGAAAACCGTGGTCTTCGGCGTCAATGACGAGATGCTGACCGCCGCCGACCGGATGGTCTCCAACGGCTCGTGCACCACCAACGGCCTCGCGCCGCTGGCCAAGGTGCTGAACGACGCCATCGGCATCGAGCGCGGGATCATGACCACGATCCATTCCTACACCGGCGACCAGCCCACCCTCGACCGCCGCCACAAGGACCTCTACCGCGCCCGCGCCGCCGCCATGGCGATGATCCCCACCACCACCGGCGCGGCGAAGGCCCTCGGCGAGGTGCTGCCGGAACTGGCCGGCAAGCTCGACGGCACCGCCATCCGGGTGCCGACGCCGAACGTCTCCTGCGTCGATCTCACCTTCGAGGCCGGCAAGGATGTCACCGCCGACGACGTCAACGAGGTGGTCCGCGAGGCCGTCGCCGGCCCCATCGGGCGGGTGCTCGGCTACGATCCGGCGCCGAAGGTCTCGATCGACTTCAACACCACCACCTACAGCTCGGTCTTTGCCCCCGACCAGACCCGCGTCGTCGGGCGCACGGTGCGGGTGCTGGCCTGGTATGACAACGAATGGGGCTTTTCGGCGCGCATGGCCGATGTCGCCGCCGCCATGGGCCAGCTGGGCTGAGGCGCGCCGGGCGCGGCCGGGCCGGATTTTCCTTGCCCGCGCCCGCCCGACCCTGCAAAACCCGGGCATGAGCAACACGACCGCCATCGTCCTCGGCCTGACCGTCCTCGCCTTCTTCGGCTACGACGGCTACGCGCACGACTGGGCCGTGTCGCTCTTTCTCGGGAAAAAGATGTTCGAGTTTCTCGACTGGCTCGCCTTCTGGCGCTGAGGCGCCGGCGGCGGGCCGCCACGGCTTGACTTCCTGCGCCCCTTCCACAAGGTTGGCGGCGCATTTCGCGTGCCCGCCCCTCGGAGCGGGCCGCCATCCCAGCGAAGGAACACGAACATGACCGTCAAGGTAGCGATCAACGGCTTTGGGCGCATCGGGCGCAACGTCCTTCGGGCGATCATCGAATCGGGGCGCACCGATATCGAGGTTGTC
>RFKM01000001.1 GCA_003694465.1 Alphaproteobacteria bacterium | reverse complement strand
CCCCGGCGCTGGCCGCCAGAACCAGCCCACCCCCGGTATCGACCGTGCCGCCGCCGGCAAAACCGATGCCGACATCGGCAAAGCCGCGCAGCCGCTCGTTCAGGAAGGGCCGGGTGTAGAAGCGCGGTCCGGCGAGCCATTCGGCATAGCCCGCGCCTTCGTTATAGGCTGCGCCGACCGCCGAAACATAGGCCTCGACGTTGTCGATGCCCGGCGTGCGCATGGTGAATTCGCCGCCCACCAGCCCCATCGGCTTCAGCGTCGAACCGCCGCCGCGCCTCGTGCTGGCTATCGGCACATAGGCCCGGGCGAGGCCGGCGGCCGAGGAAAGCTCGATCCCGCTGGCCGGCCTCGGGCCGGTATGGCCGGGCGCCAGCGCCACGTCGAGCCGGCGCGACAGGCCGAAGGAGAGCACCGGCGTGTTGATCGCCGATCCGGTCACGCGCGTCCAGCCGATGCCGAGATGCGCCTCGAACCCCTCGGCGAAGGCCTGGTTGAGCGTGACCTGCGCCTTGGTCATGAGCCCGTCGCCCAGCACCACCGCCGCGCCGCCGCCGCCGCCGACAAAGCCGCCGATGTCGACCGAGGTGGTGTCGGAGAAGGTGAACCGGCGGAACCCTTCGAAGCCGCCGATGAACAGCCCGCCGGCATCGCCCCATGCCGCCGAATAGACCGACTGGCCGAGATGGAACCCGCCGCCGATTTCTTTCGTCACGGTCAGGAATTGCAGGGCATGAACCGTGGTCTGCTGGCGCAGCATGATGTCGACGCCAGTGCTGAAGTCGAACTCTTCCGCCCCGGCCGCGCCCGCCCCGAGCCCGGCGAGAAGCGCGATGCCCCCCGCGCCCGCAAGCCTTGCCAAACCTCGTATGCCCATGCTCATCCCCCGCTGGTTGCCCCCTGTTTCCGGCATCGCCGCGCCGATTGCAACGCCGCCGCGGGCCGCGGCGCGCCGGTGTGGCGCTTCGGTCAAAGCCGGGTCAGGATCACCCCGGCGACGATCAGCCCCCCGGCAACGATCTTTCCGGCGGTCATCCGGTCGGAAAACAGCGCCCAGCCGATCAGCATTGCAAACAGGATCGAGGTTTCGCGCAGCGCCGCGACGAGGGCGATGGGGGCGCGGGCCATCGCCCAGACCACCACCGCATAGGCGGCATAGGAGGCGAAGGCGGCGATGAGGCCCAGCGCCCATTCCCGCCGGCCAGACGGCCATGCCGCCCGCCCGCGCAGCCCCAGCGCCGCCGGGATGTAGAAGACCGCCGAGGTCATCATCAGCCAGCCCACATAGCCGATGGCATCGCCCGAGAGGCGCGCCCCGGTGCCGTCGACCATCGAATAGCCCGCCGTTGCCAGCGCCGAGCCGAAGGCGAAGGGCAGCAACCGGAGCGACTCGCCCGAGGCGAAGACCCCGCGCGCCATGCCGATGATGCCAAGGCCAAGCACGACGATGCCGGCATGTTCGCTGGGCGACAGCCTGTCGCTGAGCAGCACCGCCCCGGCCAGCGCCACGATCATCGGCGCCGTCCCCCGCGCGATCGGGTAGACGCGGCTGAGGTCGCCATGATCGTAGGCATAGGAGAGCAGCAGCTGATAGGCCATGTGGATCAGCCCCGAGGCCAGCAGCCAGGGCCAGACCTCGGCGCCGGGAAAGGGGCGCGTGGCCGCCACCAGCGCCCCGGCGGCGGCATGGCCGACCGACAGCACCACCATGCCCGACTGCTTGTTGCCGCCGGTCTTGATCAGGGCATTCCAGCCGGCGTGCAGGAACGCGGCGCCGAGGATTGCCATGAGCAACGCGAGGCTCATCTGTCCCCTCCCCATCGCGCTCGGCCAGGCCGGCGCGGCGCCCGCGACCGGAGCGCGCTTCTGCCAAGGCACGGCGTGCGCCTGCCCGGGCCGTGTTGCGCCCCGGCGAAAGACGATTTGACCAGACCTGCTTAGGCCGGTGCGCCGCGCCGGGCAAGCGCGCGCTTTGGCCGCTCGCCGCTCGGGCGCCGCGCCCCGCTTGCCGGGCAGGCCGGCGGGTGCGCGCCGCGCGCGGGGCTCAGCTCAGGGCGTCGTCGCAGCGCGCGCAGGTGCCCGGGTGCGGATGGGCGCCGACATCGGGCAGGATCTTCCAGCAGCGCTGGCATTTCTCGCCCTCGGCCTTCTCGAAGACGACGCCCACCCCTTCGACTTCCGGCAGGCGGAAGGCCTCGTTCGGCATCGGGTCGGTGGTGACGACGATGTCCGAGGTGATGCAGACATCGGCGAAGTTCACCGAGCGCAGCGCATCGGCAAGGGCGGCGTCGCGCACATGCACGACCGGCGCCGCCTCCAGCGAGGCACCGATCACCTTCTCGCGCCGCTGCACTTCCAGCGCCGCCGTCACCACCCGGCGGGCGGCGCGGATGCCGGCCCATTTTTCCGCCAGCGCCGCGTCGCGCCAGGCCGCCGGGGTTTCGGGGAAATCGACCAGATGCACCGAGGACTCCTCGCCCGGATAGCGTTCGAGCCAGACCTCTTCCATGGTGAACACCAGAACCGGCGCGAGCCACGTGGTGAGCCGGTGGAAGAGAATGTCGAGCACCGTGCGCGCCGCCCGCCGCGAGAGCGAATCGGGCCGGTCGCAATAGAGCGCATCCTTGCGGATATCGAAATAGTAGGCCGAAAGGTCGACGGTGGCGAAGTTGAAAACCGCCTGGAAGGTCGCCTGGAAATCGTAGGCGGCATAGCCCTTGCGCACGGTTTCGTCGAGCTCGGCGAGGCGGTGCAGCACCCAGCGCTCGAGTTCCGGCATCTCGGCGGCGTCGACCGTCTCGCGCGCGGCGTCGAAGCCGGCGAGGTTGCCGAGGATGAAGCGCATGGTGTTGCGCAGGCGCCGGTAGCTGTCGGCGGTGCCCTTGAGGATTTCCGGCCCGATCCGCTGGTCGTTGGTGAAATCCGACTGCGCCACCCACAGGCGCAGGATGTCGGCGCCGTATTGTTTCGTCACCTCCTCGGGCACGATGGTGTTGCCCAGCGACTTCGACATCTTCATCCCCTTCTCGTCGAGGGTGAAGCCGTGGGTGAGCACGCCGCGATAGGGCGCGCGCCCCTTGGTGCCGCAGGCCTGCAGAAGCGAGGAATGGAACCAGCCGCGGTGCTGGTCGGTGCCCTCGAGGTAGAGGTCGGCAATGCCGTCGGGGCTGCCGTCGGGGCGGTCGCGCAGCACGAAGGCATGGGTCGAGCCCGAATCGAACCAGACGTCGAGCACGTCGAAGACCTGCTCGTAATCGTCGGGGTTGACGATGCCGCCCAGCACCCGCTCCTTGAAGCCCTCTTCATACCAGACATCGGCGCCGCGCTCCTCGAAGGCGGCGGTGATACGGGCGTTGACCTCGGGATTGCGCAGCAGGAAATCGTCGTCGGTCGGGCGCGCGCCCTTCTTCGTGAAGCAGGTCAGCGGCACCCCCCAGGCGCGCTGGCGCGAGAGCACCCAGTCGGGCCGGGCCTCGACCATCGCATGCAGCCGGTTGCGCCCCGACGGCGGCGTCCATTTCACCAGCTTGTCGATCGAGGTGAGGGCGCGGGTGCGGATGGTATCGCCGTATTCGCCCATCCCGTCGTCGAGCTTGCGGTCGATGGCCACGAACCATTGCGGGGTGTTGCGATAGATCAGCGGCGCCTTCGAGCGCCAGGAATGGGGGTAGGAATGGGTCAGCCTGCCCTTGGCGAGCAGCGCCCCCTGCCGGGCCAGCGCCTTGATGTTCGAGACGTTCGCCGGCCCTTCCTTGCCGTCGGGCTCGATGATCGCCTCGCCGCCGAACACCGGCAGATCGGCCCGGTAGGTGCCGTCTGGCTCGACGTTGTAGGTCATCTCGAGGCCGAATTTCAGCCCGAGCTGGTAGTCGTCATCGCCGTGGCTGGGGGCGGTATGGACGAAGCCGGTGCCGGCGTCGTCGGTCACGTGCTCGCCGGGGAGCACCGGCACGTCATAGTCCCACTCGCCCTTGCCGCCCTCGATGCCGCGGTAGGGATGGGCGCAGACCAGCGCCCCGATCTCTTCGGCCGACACCGCACGCAGGCGCCGGAACTGGCTGTTGTCGACGCGCGCGGCGTTGAACACCTCTTCGGCGAGCTTGTCTGCCAGCAGGAGCTTCTCGCCCACCCGCGCGGCGGAATTCTCGCCGGTGCCGGTCACCTCGTAGAGCCCGTAGGCGATCTCGGGGTTGTAGGCCACCGCCCGGTTCTGCGGGATCGTCCATGGCGTCGTCGTCCAGATCACCACCGCGGCGCCGGCCAGATCGCCCTCGCCCCCGGCCACCACCGGGAAGCGCACCCAGATCGTGTGGCTCTTGTGGTCGTGGTATTCGACTTCGGCCTCGGCAAGGGCGGTCTTTTCCACCGGGCTCCACATCACCGGCTTCGAGCCCTGATAGAGCGTGCCGTTCATCAGGAACTTCATGAATTCCTCGGCGATCACCGCCTCGGCGTGGAAATCCATCGTCAGGTAGGGGTTGGCCCAGTTGCCGGTGACGCCAAGGCGCTTGAACTCTTCGCGCTGGATGTCGATCCAGCCCTCGGCAAAGCGCCGGCACTCCTGCCGGAAGTCGATCACCGGCACCTCGTCCTTGTCCTTGCCCTTGGCGCGATACTGCTCCTCGATCTTCCATTCGATCGGCAGGCCGTGGCAGTCCCATCCCGGCACGTAGCGCGCATCGCGCCCCATCATCTGCTGGCTGCGCACGATCATGTCCTTGAGGATCTTGTTGAGCGCGTGTCCGATGTGCAGGTGGCCGTTGGCATAGGGCGGGCCGTCGTGCAGGATGAAGGGCTCGCGCCCCTGCTTTTCGCGCAGACGGTCATAAACACCGATCTTCTCCCAGCGTTCGAGCCAGCCGGGCTCGCGCTTCGGCAGGCCGGCGCGCATCGGGAAATCGGTTTCGGGCAGATTCAGGGTGGTCTTGTAGTCGGGCGTTTCGGCGCACATTTCGGGCGTCCTTTGCGAATGGATCGGTCGGGTTTTAGGAGAAGGGCGGCGCGGGGTCCATACGCCTTTGTCCGGCGGCTCGTGTGTCAGAGCGCCGGGCTGGTAATTCGAATGATGATCGCGGGCAGGTGCATCATGGGGGCGGGTATATTGCCCCGGCCCGGTTTGGGCAAGCCCGCATCACGCGCCCCTGCCCGCCCCGAACACCCCCGCCAGCGCGCGGCGCAGGATTGCCGTGACGCCCGGCCGCGCCTTCACGACAAAGGGCAGCGGCCGGCAGACCTCCATCGCCGCGACGCCGACGCGGGCGGTGAGCGCGCCGTTCACAACCCCCTCGCCGAAGCGGCGGCTGAGTTTTGACAGAACCGAGCCGCCGGCGAGCGAGTGGATCAGATCGTCGCCCACCGCCACCGCGCCCGTCGCCACCAGATGGGTCAGCACCGCCCGGGTCAGCCGCCACGAGCCGAGAAGCCCGGCGCGCCCGCCATAGATCTCGGCGATGCGGCGGATCATCCGGAGGTTGGCCGAAAGGGCGGTGGCAAGGTCGGCAAGGGCAAGCGGCACGATGGCGGTGATCGTCGTCACCTGCCTTGCCGCGGCCTCGATTTCTTCCGTCGCGCGCGCATCGAGCGGCGCCAGCAGCTCGGTTTCGGCAAGGCCGAGCAGGCCGTCGGCGTCGAAGATCTCGTCTTCGCGGGCAGAAAAACGCTCAAGCCCCCAGCGCATCTCCTCGCGCCCGCCGTAAAGGCGCTTGAGCCGGCCGGTCACGCGCCGGGCGGCGTCGAGGTCGTCATGGGCCGCCGCGCGCTCGGCCTCGGCCTGCAAGGCATCGACCCGGCGCAGGCGGGCGAAGGCGGCAATCT
>RFKM01000104.1 GCA_003694465.1 Alphaproteobacteria bacterium | reverse complement strand
CTTCTCCAGCACCTCGGCATGATAGGCATCGAGCCAGGCGCGTTCGCCGGCCGAGAGCATCTCGGGCACGATCAGCCGCCGCTCGATCGGCACGAAGGTCAGGGTCTCGAAATCGAGCATTTCCCGCTCCGGATCGCCCCCGTCGACCGGCGCCGCCTTGCGCACCACGATCAGGTTTTCCAGCCGGATCCCGAAGGCGCCGTCGCGGTAATACCCCGGCTCGTTCGAGAGGATCATCCCCGGCTCGAGCGGCACTTCCGAGACCCGCGAAATCCGCTGCGGCCCCTCGTGCACGCTCAGATAGCTGCCGACGCCGTGGCCGGTGCCGTGGTTGTAATCCTGCCCGGCGCGCCAGAGCGGGGCGCGGGCGAGCGCATCGATGTCGCGCCCGGCGAGCCCCTTCGGAAAGCGCGCCCGGCTGATCGCGATCATCCCCTTGAGCACCCGGGTGAAGGCGGCCCGCTCCTCTTCGCCCGGTGTGCCGACCACGAGGGTGCGGGTGATGTCGGTGGTGCCGTCGGCATATTGTCCGCCGCTGTCGAGCACGATCAGCTCGCCCGGATTGATCCGCCGGTTCGACTCGCGCGTCACCCGGTAATGCATGATCGCCCCGTTCGGCCCCGACCCGGCAATGGTCTCGAAGCTGATGTCGCGCAAAAGGCCCGTCGCCCGGCGCTGGCTCTCGAGCTTGACCACGAGGTCGATCTCGGTCAGCTCGCTGCCCGGCGCGGTCATGTCGAACCAGGCCAGGAACTCGACCACCGCCGCCCCGTCGCGCAGATGCGCCGCCCGCGCCCCGGCGATCTCGGTGCGGTTCTTGCGCGCCTTGGGCAAGATGCAGGGGTCCTGCCCCCATGAGATCTCGGTGCCGGCCAGTTCGAGAATGCGCGAGACGGCGAAGGGGGCGCTGTCGCGATCGACGCGCACCGGCCCCTCGAGCGAAACCAGCGCATCTTCGAAGGCGGCATCGGGATAGAGCGAAACTTCGGGGCCGAAATGATCGCCAATGCCCACCGGGCGCGCCGGATGGGTGTAGAAATCGACCCGCCCGTCGTCGTGCAGCACGGCAAAACCCTGCACCACCGGAATGTGCGGAATGTCGTTGCCGCGGATGTTGAGCAGCCAGGCGATGCTGTCGGTCAGCGTCAGCACCGCCGCCCGCTCGCCCGCGTCGCGCAGCGCCTCGGCCAGCGCCGCGCGCTTCTCGGCATGGGTCTGGCCGGCGAATTCGACGGGATGTGCCCGCACCTCGCCCTGCGGGGCGGGGGGGCGGTCGGTCCAGATCTCGTCAACGAGGTTGGCCACCGGCACCAGCTCGATGCCGCGGCCTTCGAGCGCCGCCTCGATCTTCTCGATCTCGCCGCGGCTGTGCAGCCATGGGTCGAAGCCCACACGCCCGCCGCCGGGCAGATGCTCGAGAAGCCAGGGCCCGGGCTGAACCTCGGGCCAGTCGACGGGGGTGAAGGCGGCAAGATCGACCTGCCCGCGCACCTGGTTGCGATAGCGCCCGTCGACAAAGACCCCGGCCACGTCCTTCAGCGCAAGGCAGAACCCGGCCGAGCCGGTAAACCCCGTGAGCCAGGCCAGGCGCTTGTCGGCATCGTCAACATATTCGCCCTGATGGGCATCGGCGCGGGGCACGAAAAACCCGTCGAGCCCCTGCCGCGCCATCGCCGCGCGCAGCGCCGCCAGCCGCCCGGCCCCCTTCGACGGATCGGCCGTCGTCTCGAAATCCTGAAACATGCGTCCTCCGCCGATGGTCTTTTCCCTGGCAAAATACTCCCGGGGGTCCGGGGGTGGAACCCCCGGCGCGCGCCGCTCAGACTGCGTGCCGGAGGCCGAAAACCCGCGCCCGCGCCCGCGGGTCGGGGTCGAACAGAACCGCCAGCTGCTCGGTGACCGCCCCGGCCAGCTGCTCGGCATCGGTGATGGTGACGGCGCGCTGGTAATAGCGGGTCACGTCATGGCCGATGCCGATGGCCAGAAGTTCCACCTGCCGGCGCCGCTCGATCATCGCGATCACGTCGCGCAGATGCTTCTCGAGATAGTTCGCCGGGTTCACGCTGAGGGTCGAATCGTCCACCGGCGCGCCGTCGGAAATCACCATCAGGATCTTGCGCTGCTCGGGGCGGGCGACCAGCCGCCGATGCGCCCATTCCAGCGCCTCGCCGTCGATGTTTTCCTTGAGCAGACCTTCCTTCATCATCAGCCCGAGGTTGGCGCGGGTGCGGCGCATCGGCGCATCGGCCGACTTGTAGATGATGTGGCGCAGGTCGTTGAGGCGCCCCGGGCTTTGCGGGCGCCCCTCGGCCAGCCACTTCTCGCGCGCCAGCCCGCCCTTCCAGGCCCGGGTGGTGAAGCCGAGAATCTCGACCTTGACGTCGACCCGCTCGAGGGTGCGCGCCAGAACGTCGGCGGTGATCGCCGCGATCGAGATCGGCCGGCCCCGCATCGAGCCGGAATTGTCGATGAGCAGGGTCACCACCGTGTCGCGGAACTCCATGTCCTTCTCGACCTTGAAGCTGAGCGGCGTCGTCGGGTTGGCGACCACCCGCGCCAGCCGCCCGGCGTCGAGAATGCCTTCCTCGCGGTCGAACTCCCAGCTGCGGTTCTGCTGGGCCTGCAACCGGCGCTGGAGCTTGTTGGCCAGCCGCGCCACGGCGCCCTTCAGCGGCTCGAGCTGCTGGTCGAGATAGCTGCGCAGGCGCTCGAGCTCGGCCGGGTCGGCCAGCTCTTCGGCGCGGATCTCCTCGTCGTTCGAGGCGTCGAACACCCGGTAGGTCGGGTCGGCCTCCGAAGGGGGCGGCGGCG